>NZ_JBGCBZ010000026.1:0-98686 GCF_041262585.1 Planotetraspora sp. GP83
CTACGGCACCCACCGCCCCAACCGGCCCCGCCCCCACAACACCCGCCCCCACAAGCCCTCGCCCTGCGGCGTCCGACTCCACCACCCCGAGTTCCGCGACCGGCACCTCCACAGGATCAGCCAGCCCCGGCTCCACGACTGCCAGCTCTGCGGCTGCCGGCTCTGCGGCTCCCGCCCCCGCAAGCTCCGCAGCTCCCGGCTCCACTGCGGGCCGGCCGAGGCACTGGAAGGCAGGGGGCGCGTCGCCTGACGACGGCCAACTGGACGACCTATGGCCAGACCACACCGAGGGCCTACAACCGACCGCTCCGGCACCCGACGATCCCCCCGACGACTGGGCTGATCGGCAATCCGGTCACACGACCGATCCAGGAGCCGACGAACGTGGTCACAAACGTGGTCACAGCGGCGACCCCGGCCCACATCAGAAGGCGGTGCTGGAAGCGGAACAGGAGGAGCAAGCCGCCACAGCGGTCGACTCCACCATCGGCAGCGCACCGGCCGGCGACGGCGGGATCAGGCGCGCCTTCCAACTGGCCGTCCCCTACGACACCTGGGCCGGAAACGACGAACGCGCCGGCCTGCTGCACGGCTACGGCCCGGTGACCCCCGACCAAGCCCGGCAACTCGCCACCCTGGCCTCCACCTGGGTCGCCACCCGCACCCCACACGGCCACATCATCCTGCACGCCAAGATCACGACGCTGGCCAAGCCTCGCGACCAGCAGATGGCGATCCGCACAGCCATCCACGCCATCGACATCACACCCCCACCCGAACCCGGCTACCGCCCCAGCACAGCCCTCGCCGCCCGCGTCCGCGCCCGCGACGGCACCTGCCGCAACCCCATATGCAACCGCAGCGCCTACAGCTCCGACCTCGACCACACCCGCCCCCACCACCACGGCGGCCCAACCACCGACGCCAACCTCGCCGCACTCCACCGCCGCCACCACAAGATGAAATCCCTCCCCGGCACCCACGTCACCCAACCCAGACCAGGCACCCTCCTATGGCGCACCCGCACCGGCGACTGCTACCTCGTCACCCCCGACGAGTTCTAGGGAAGAAGGCCGTTGAGCCAGGCCAGGGCCTGTTCGACGGTCCCGGCCGTGGGAACGTCGGGCAGGGCGGGACGCCGCACCACGACGACGGGCAGGCCGAGCTCCCGGGCCGCGGCGAGCTTCGGCATGGTCATCGTTCCTCCGCTGTCCTTGGTGACCAGCAGGTCGACGCGGTGCTCCCGCATGAGGGACAGCTCGCCGTCCAGCTTGTAGGGGCCCCGATCGAGCAACAGACGAAACCTCGATGGAAGCGGCGGCTCGGGCGGGTCCACCGTACGGATGAGGAACCACAGGTCGTCCAGGCCGGCGAAGGCGGGCAGGCCCTGGCGTCCCGTGGTGAGAAACGCCCGGCGGCCGAGCGCGGGAAGCAGCGCGGCCGCTTCCGGCAGGGACCGCGTCCAGTGCCAGTCGTCGCCCGGCTCCTCCCGCCACCCGGGCCGGCGAAGGACGAGCAGCGGGATCCCGGCCGAGGCCGTGGCCTGGACCGCCGAGGCGGTGATCCGTTCGGCGAACGGGTGGGTCGCGTCCACCACGGCGTCGATGTTCTGCTCGCGCAGCCAGCGGGCCATGGCGTCAGGGCCTCCGAACCCCCCGACGCGTACCTCTCCCCGCGGGAGCTTGGGGTCGCGCACCCGGCCCGCCAGCGAAGAGATCACGCGAAGCCGCGGCTCTCGTGCCAGCGTCTCCGCCAGTCGCCGGGCCTCGCCGGTTCCTCCCAGGATCAGGACTCCCGCCCTCATGGGGTGCTCCGGCGGGCTTGGTACATCCTTGACGCATGAGCACGGGTCTTCGGCACGGCTGGACCACTGGCGCGTGTGCCACGGCGGCCACCACGGCCGCGTACGCGGCACTGCTCACAGGGTCGTTCCCCGATCCCGTGGAGATCGTGCTGCCACGCGGTCAGCGCCCGGCGTTCGCGCTCGCCGTGGAGGAGCTGATTTCCGGCGGAGGCTCGCGGGCCGGGGTGGTCAAGGACGCCGGCGACGACCCCGATGTGACTCATGGTGCGCTGATCTTCGCGACGGTACGGCACGGCGCTCCCGGGACGGGCGTCACGTTCCGCGCGGGGCCCGGCGTGGGGACCGTGACGAAGCCGGGGTTGCCGCTGGAGGTGGGCGAGCCGGCGATCAACCCGGTGCCCCGGCAGATGATCCGCGAGCACGTCGAGCGGATCGCCGGACTGTACGGCGGCAGCGGCGACGTCATCGTGGAGATCTCCGTGGAGGGCGGGGAGGAGCTGGCGCGCCACACTTGGAACCCCCGATTGGGCATCCTCGGCGGGCTGTCCATCCTCGGCACCACCGGCATCGTGGTGCCGTACTCGTGCTCGGCCTGGATCGACAGCATCCGGCGCGGGATCGACGTGGCGCGGGCGGCGGGGCATCGGCACGTCGCCGCGTGCACCGGCAGCACGTCGGAGAACGTGGCCACCGAGCTGTACGGGCTGCCCGAAGACGCGCTCCTGGACATGGGCGACTTCGCGGGGGCCGTGCTGAAATACCTGCGCAGGCACCCGATTCCCCGGTTGACGGTCGCCGGCGGAATCGGCAAGCTCTCCAAGCTCGCGGACGGGCATCTGGATCTGCATTCGGGCCGCTCGCAGGTCAGTACGGAGGCGCTCGCCGCGCTGGTGAGGGAGGCGGGCGGCGCCGAGGACCTGGCCGATCGGGTCAGGCACGCCAACACGGCGCTGCAGGCGCTCCAGCTCTGCCAGGAGTCCGGTCTGCCGCTGGGGGACCTGGTCGCCGAGGGGGCGAGGGTCACCGCGCTTGGAGTGCTCCGCGGCGCCCCCGTCGACGTCGACGTCGTGGTGATCGACCGCGCGGGCACGATAGTCGGCCGGGCCGGGTGAGCGTGGACGCGCGCCAGTTGGGCTCATGTCTCTGTCGTGCCCGGCGGTCCGTCGGCTGTCGTGCGCGTCCCGCTGATCGCGGAGGCCGTCTCCTCGATGCCCGCGCATGACACGCTCCGCCCACCGGCGTCCACCCGGTAGCCGTGGCCGGTGGCGACGACGAGCACGGCGGGCCCGCTTGGCCGTCCGCAGCGGCGTTCGCAACCCGCCCAGTGCACGGGGAGAGCGCTGTGCACCGGCGCTCCGGCCGCGCCCCGGGCACCGGCAGCCGACAGCGCGCGAACGGCGTCGGCCTGGACATCGGCCAGGGACTTGGCGCAGCCGGGCCGCCCCGTACAGGCCGTCACCCCCGTCCATGGGGAGGCTGCATCGGTGATGAGGCCGACGTCCGCCAGCCGGGGGAGCCACAGCTCGGCGTCGGCCCACGTCAAGCCGGGCACGATGACGCCGCGCCACGGGGTGAGGCGGATCTCCCCATCGCCCGTGTCGGCGGCGGTGGCGACGGCGTGGGCCTGAGCGGCCGACAACCGGCCGAGTGGCGGCATGACGGACAGCGCGGCCCAGCCGCCGGGCTGCGCCAGCGCTCCCATCTGCTTCCCGGCGACCGCCGCGACGCCTCCGCCTCGCGGCCTGGGGGGTGGCGCGGTGGCGTGGCCGCCGAGGCGGGCGGCGATCCTCGCTGGGCCGTCGGGGAGTTCCGAGATCCGCCAGGCCTTGGAGTCGTCCGACCCGCGCTCGGCGAGGAATGCCTCGGCTGCCGCCACCATGACGGGTACGGCTTCCGCCGGGCTGACGCGCAGCCCGCTGTCCTGGCCCGCGATCAGCACGAAAGCGGGGGGAAGCAGGGCGATGTCGGCGCCGAGGGCCGCCACGTCGCCTCTGCCGTCGTCCACGGCGAACAGGAAACGGCCCGGCAGATCCGCGAGCGCCGGGCGGGAGCAGATGGCCAGATCAAGCTCGCGGACCAGCGGGGCCACCTCGATGAGGCCGTGCCCGTCCAGCCCCGCCATCGGGGAGGCCAGGATGTTCCGCACGCGTTCGTAGGTCGCCGAGGGGAGGAGCCCGGCGGCGGTCATCCGCGTCGCGAACTCCCGCTCCGCATCGCCTCGCAGGCCGCGGATCTGGACGTTGGCGCGGGACGTCAGCTCGATGACGCCCGAGCCGAGGGACGCGGCGGTGTGGCCGAGCTCCCGCAGTTGCCGGGGGATGAGGAGGCCGCCCGGTACGCGGATCCGGGCGACGGCCCCGTCAGCGGCCGAATGCGTCTGAAACGCACCCGGGCACGCGTCTGGCCCGGATCGTTCCGAAACGTCGGTAAGACCCACGTTGATGATGTTAGTCCGGCGTCTCGCGACAAGCCCGCATAATGGGGGGCGACGGCACAAGGAGGGAAGCCGGTGCGAATCCGGCGCGGTCCCGCCACTGTCACCGGACGAGGCGTGCGCCCCGATCCGGGAGCCAGAACACTCCTGGCCGTTTCCGGACCACGACCCGGGGCGCGGACCCCGAGTGAGGACATGTGCCGTGCGCGAGCTCCCCATCCTGCTGCTGTCCACCTCGGACACCGACCTTCTCAGTGGACGCGCGAGCGGCGCGCCGTACCGGCTGGGCAACCCCGCCCGGCTCGCCGCCGCCGACCTTCCGTCGCTGCTCGACGGCGTCGAGCTCGTGGTGGTACGGCTGCTCGGCGGGCGCAGGGTCTGGGAGGAGGCCCTGGACGCCCTGCTGGCCGGTCCCCGTCCTGTCATCGTGCTCGGCGGCGAGCAGGCCCCCGACGCCGAGCTGATGGAGCTGTCCACCGTCCCCGGCGGCGTGTGCGCCGAGGCCCACGCCTATCTCGCCCACGGCGGCCCGGACAACCTGGCCGAGCTGCATCGCTTCCTGTCCGACACGGTGCTGCTCACCGGGCACGGCTTCGCCCCTCCGGCCCCGCTGCCGAGCTGGGGTGTCCTCGAACGCGACTCGACCGGCGACGGCCCGGTCGTGGGCGTCCTGTACTACCGCGCTCATCACGTGGCCGGAAACACCGGCTTCGTCGAGTCGCTGTGCGCCGCGATCGAGAACGCGGGCGGCCGCCCCCTGCCGGTCTACTGCGCCTCCCTCCGCACCGCCGAGCCGGAGCTGCTCGACGTGCTCGGCCGCGCGGACGCGCTGATCGTCACCGTCCTCGCGGCCGGCGGCAGCCGTCCCGCCACGGCGTCGGCGGGCGGCGACGACGAGGCCTGGGACGTGGGGGCGCTGGCCCGGCTCGACATCCCGATCCTGCAGGGCCTGTGCCTCACCGGCGACCGGGAGACATGGGCGGCCAGCGACGACGGGCTGTCGCCTCTCGACGCCGCCTCGCAGGTGGCGATCCCGGAGTTCGACGGCCGGATCATCACGGTGCCGTTCTCCTTCAAGGAGGTCGACGACGAGGGGCTGACGGTCTACGTGGCCGACCCGGAGCGCGCCGCCCGCGTCGCCGGCATCGCCGTACGGCATGCCATGCTGCGCCACGTGCCTCCGGCGGACCGGCGCGTCGTGGTCATGTTGTCGGCCTATCCCACCAAGCACGCGCGGATCGGCAACGCGGTCGGGCTCGACACTCCGAAGAGCGTGGTCCGCCTGCTGGCCGCCCTCCGCGAGCGGGGTTACGACATAGGGGAGTTGCCAGGGGACGGCGACGCGCTCATGCACGCCCTCATCGCCGCCGGCGGCCAGGACCAGGACTGGCTCACCGAGGAGCAGCTTTCCGGCAATCCGGTACGGATCTCCGCCGCGAGCTACGGCGCCTGGTACGGCACGCTGCCTGAGGACCTGCGCGCGGGCATGGAACGGCACTGGGGCCCGCCGCCGGGCGAGCTGTTCGTCGACCGGTCCCGCGACCCTGACGGGGAAATCGTGCTGGCGGCGCTGCGGGCCGGGAACGTCGTGGTGATGGTGCAGCCGCCGCGCGGGTTCGGCGAGAACCCCATCGCCATCTACCACGATCCCGACCTGCCGCCCAGCCACCACTACCTGGCGGCCTACCGCTGGCTCGCCGACGGGTTCGGCGCGCACGCGGTGGTCCACGTCGGCAAGCACGGCAACCTGGAGTGGCTGCCCGGGAAGTCGGCCGGGATGTCCGCGTCCTGCGGGCCCGACGCCGCGCTGGGCGACCTGCCGCTGATCTACCCGTTCCTCGTCAACGACCCGGGGGAGGGCACCCAGGCCAAGCGGCGCGCGCACGCCACGCTCGTGGACCACCTCGTGCCGCCCATGGCGCGCGCCGACACCTACGGGGACATGGCCCGGCTGGAGCAGCTCCTCGACGAGCACGCCTCCATCGCCGCGATGGACCCGGCCAAGCTGCCCGCCATCCGGGCCCAGATCTGGACGCTGATCCAGGCCGCCCGGCTCGACCACGACCTGGGCCTGGACGACCGGCCGCACGACGCGGAGTTCGACGACTTCCTGCTGCACGTCGACGGCTGGCTGTGCGAGGTCAAGGACGTGCAGATCCGGGACGGCCTGCACGTGCTCGGCGAGGCGCCGGCCGGTCAGGCGCGGGTGGACCTGGTGCTGGCGATCCTCAGAGCCCGGCAGATCTGGGCGGGAAGCGAGGCGCTTCCGGGGCTGCGCGAGGCACTCGGCCTCATCGAGGACGGCACGGCCGGGCGCGTCGACACCGATCAGGCCGAGACGGTGGCGGCGGCGCTCGTCGAAGGGATGGAAGCCCGTGGCTGGGATCCGGCCGCGGTCGGGGAAGTCTGCGAGGGGATGGCCGTACCGTCCCGGGTTTCGGAGATCCTGACGTTCGCCGCCACCGAGATCGTGCCCCGGCTGGCCAAGACGAGCGGCGAGATCGACGCGGTGCTGCACGCGCTCGACGGCGGCTATGTGCCCGCGGGGCCCAGCGGGTCGCCGCTTCGCGGCCTGGTGAACGTGCTGCCCACCGGCAGGAACTTCTACTCCGTGGACCCCAAGGCCGTGCCGAGCCGCCTCGCCTGGGAGACCGGGCAGGCGATGGCCGAGTCGCTGCTGGAGCGCTACCGCACCGACACGGGCGACTGGCCGCGCTCGGTCGGGCTGTCGATCTGGGGGACCAGCGCGATGCGCACCGCCGGGGACGACGTGGCCGAGGTCCTCGCGCTTCTCGGCGTCCGCCCCGAGTGGGATGAGGCGTCCCGCCGGGTCACGGGGCTCACGCCGATCCCGGCGGCCGAGCTCGGCCGTCCCCGGGTGGACGTCGTCGTCCGGATCAGTGGTTTCTTCCGCGACGCGTTCCCCCACGTGGTGGTCATGCTGGACGACGCCGTACGGCTGGTCGCCGGGCTGGACGAGCCCGATGAGCTCAACTACGTGCGGGCGCACGTCACGGCCGACCGAGCCGCCCATGGGGACGAGCGGCGGGCCACCACCCGGATCTTCGGATCCCGGCCGGGCGCGTACGGCGCCGGGCTGCTGCCGCTCATCGACAGCCGCAACTGGCGCGACGACGCCGACCTCGCCGAGGTCTACGCGGTCTGGGGCGGTTTCGCCTACGGCAGGGACATGGACGGCACACCGTCCCGGCAGGACATGGAGGCCGCCTACCGGCGCATCGCGGTGGCCGCGAAGAACGTCGACACCCGCGAGCACGACATCGCGGACTCCGACGACTACTTCCAGTACCACGGCGGGATGATCGCCACCGTCCGCGCCCTCACCGGCAAGGCCCCGGCGGCGTACATCGGCGACAGCACCCGGCCGGACGCGGTTCGCACCCGGACCCTGTCGGAGGAGACCGCCCGGATCTTCCGCGCCCGCGTGGTCAACCCCCGATGGGTCGCGGCGATGCGGCGGCACGGGTACAAGGGCGCCTTCGAGCTGGCCGCCACCGTCGACTACCTCTTCGGCTACGACGCCACGACCGGCGTGGTGGCCGACTGGATGTACGACACGCTCGCCGCGACCTACGTGCTGGACCCGGAGAACCAGCGGTTCCTCACCGAGTCGAACCCGTGGGCGCTGCACGGCATCGCCGAGCGCCTGCTGGAGGCGGCCGACCGGAACATGTGGAGCAATCCCGACCCCGACATCCTCCACGACCTGCAGGAGGTCTACCTCAAGGTCGAAGGAGACATCGAAGGCGGCGCGGGTATGGGAAGACCATGAGCGCATCGGGGTACGTGGCGACGGTCGACCTGATGGACCCGGAGCTGATGGGCGACCCGTTCGGAGGGTTCGCACGGCTGCGGGAGCAGGCGCCGATGGCGCGCGCGACGTTCCCGGGCGTCGACACGCCGATCTGGCTCGTCACCCGATACGACGACGTGAAGCTGGTGCTGAGCGACCCGCGTTTCGTCAACAACCCTGCCGGTGTGCCGGGCATGGGCGTGCGCGACGTCCGCGACCAGATGATCCGGGCGCGCGGCATCCCTCCGGAGTACGCCAAGTACGTCCTGGACGGTGTCCTCGACGTCGACGGCGCCGACCACATCCGGCTGCGCAAGCTCGTGTCGCGCGCGTTCACCGCCCGCCGGGTCTCCGAGCTGCGGCCACGCGTGGAGGAGATCACCGAGAGCCTGCTCGACGGGCTGGACGGCGTGGTCGACCTGATGGAGCGGTTCGCCTATCCCCTGCCGATCACGGTCATCTGCGAGCTGGTCGGCATCCCCGATGAGGACCGTCCTCGGTGGCGGGAGTGGGGCAGAGCCCTGGTGTCGCTCGAACCCGGGACCTTCGCGGCGCCGCTGCGCGAGATGGTCGCGCACGTCCAGGAGCTGATCGTACGGCGCCGCGCCCAGCCCGCCGGCGACCTGCTCACCGGGCTGATCCGGGCCCAGGACGAGGACGGCGACCGGCTCAGCGACACCGAGATGATCACGATGGTCCTGACGCTCGTCCTCGCCGGGCACGAGACGACCGCGCACCTCATCGGCAACGGAGTCGTCGCCCTGCTCACGCATCCCGGCCAGCTCGCCCGGCTTCGCGGCGAGCCGGGCCTCCTGCCGAGAGCCGTACACGAGCTCATGCGCTGGTGCGGCCCCGTCCAGGCGACCCGGATGCGTTACGCGACGGAGGACCTCGACATCGGCGGCATGCCGGTCAGGCGGGGCGAGGCGGTCATGGCCGTGCTCGTCGCCGCCAACCACGACCCGCGCGAGTTCGGCGATCCCGGGCGGCTCGACATCACCCGTCAGCGGATGGAGACCCATGTCGGATTCGGGCAGGGCCTCCACTACTGCCTGGGTGCGGCGCTGGCCCGCCAGGAGGCGGAGGTGGCCTTCGAGGCGCTTCTCCGGCGCTTCCCCGGCCTGGCCCTGGCCGTCGAGCCGGACAAACTGGAACGCCAGCTCCTGCCGGGCTCCTGGCGGCTGGCCCGGCTGCCGGTCAGGCTAGAGTCGGGCGATGACAACATCGGTTGAGCGGCTCGGCGCCGAGAAGTACGTGTCGGTCGTGACATTCCGACGGGACGGCACGCCCGTCGCCACGCCCGTCTGGGCGGTGCGGGACGGTGACGCCCTGGTCGTCTGGACCGTCCGCGACTCCGGCAAGGTCAAGCGGATCCGCAACAATCCCGAGGTGACCGTCGCGCCCTGCGACATCCGCGGCAGGCTGCGCGGCGAGGCCGTCGGGGGTCGCGCCGAGCTGCTCCCCGCCGAGCAGATCGACCATGTGGGCCGGCTCGTCATGGGCAAGTACGGCCTGGCCGGCCGGCTGACGATCTGGACGAGCAGGCTGCGGCGCGGCCGCCAGGGGACCCTCGGTGTGCGGATCACCTTAGATTAGGTCGTCCGCGGTCAGGGAGTTGAGCCGGGCGAGCATCCGCGCGAGCAGCCACACCTCGTCCTCCGGCCAGGTGTCGAGCCGCTCGCGTAACGCCTTCTGGCGCGCGTCCCGGGCCCGGTCCAGCCGCTGCTTCCCCTCCTCGGTCAGGGCCAGCAGATGGGCGCGGCCATCGAGCGAGTCGGGCTCACGCCTGATCAGGCCGAGCTCCTCCAGCGCCTTGAGCTGGCGGCTGATGGTGGCCTTGCCGACGCCGAAATAGGTCGCGAGGTCGCTGGGCCGCGCCGGACTCACCTCGTCAAGCCGGATGAGCAGGCCGTACGCGCCGGGCTCCAGGTCGGGATGGACCCGGCGGCCCATCTCGGCGGAGAGCGCACGGGCCCGCCGGAAGAGAACGCTGAGCTGCTGCTCGACCGAGCAGTAGGCCTCCCGCGCGCTCGCGGTGGTGGCCATCGTGGTTGTCTGGGCCTTCGTCATCGTTCCTCCAGTGCGGGCCCAATGTACCGAAGACGATCAGGCCGGGGGCAGTGTCGTCTCATGCACGGCCTGGATTTCGAGCTCTACCTTCAGTGTGGCGCCGACCAGGGCGATTCCGGCCTGCACGATCTGGTTGAAGTTCATCGCGAAGTCGTCTCGGCGCAGCTCGGTGAAGGCGTGGAACGCGGCGCGCAGGCCGCCCCAAAGGTCGGGGCCCGTGCCGAGGTAGGACAGGTCGAGATCGACCGGGCGGGTGACCCCGCTGAGCGTCAGCTCCCCGTGGACCGTCCACCGGTCCGGGCCCGCGGCGGAGATGCCGCTGCCGCGGTAGGTGATGGCGGGGTGATGCTCGACGTCCAGGAAGTCGGCCGAGCGCAGGTGATCGTCGCGTGTGCCGTTGCCGGTCTCGATCGACGCCGC
The DNA here is from genome assembly GCF_041262585.1 of Planotetraspora sp. GP83. Taxonomy (NCBI): domain Bacteria; kingdom Bacillati; phylum Actinomycetota; class Actinomycetes; order Streptosporangiales; family Streptosporangiaceae; genus Planotetraspora; species Planotetraspora sp. GP83. The sequence goes on from NZ_JBGCBZ010000026.1 coordinate 10,543, forward strand.
GTTGATCTGGGCGCTGACGGTGGACCTCTCGACGTCGGGGGCGATCTCGATGCGGGCGGAGAAGTCGCCGAACCGTCCCCGCACGCTGGACAGCCCGAGGTGCTGGGCGGTCGCGGCGACCGTCGAGTGCGCCGGGTCGACGATCCACACGCCGGGCGGCGGCAACTCCCGGCCGCCCTGCCGGGCGAGCACGAGGGCGCCCAGATCGGCGGCGCCGGAGGCGGTCACCATCGCGGTCGACGCGACGGGCGCGTAACCGATCGCGGTGACGACCACGGTGTAGACGCCGGGCGGCAGCGGGCCGCTCACGACCGTGCCGTCGGCGTCCGCCTCGACCCGGGCGACCTGCTGCCCGGACATGTCGGTCACGGTGACGACGGCGTTCTGTACGGCCCAGCCGTCTCTGGTTCGGACGACGGCGTGCAGGCCGCGCCGGATATCGGTGTTCATGCCAGGTGACCCAGCCACACGTCGTGGGCGTCCTCGCCAGTGAGATTGACGGTGTCGGCCACGGGCGGGTAGCCGGTCGCGATGACGGTGTACTGGCCGTTCGCCAGGTCGGCGAAGCCGTACTCTCCGTCCTCGCCGGTGGTCGCGGTGCCGACGACGTTGCCTGCGGGGTCGAGCAGCGTGACGCGGGCGTCGAGCAGGGGGCCGCCGCCGTTGACGCGGACCGTCCCGCGGAGCCTCGCCCCGGGGAGCAGCTCGACATCCTGCCTGTTCTGCCCGCTTCCCACCTCCACCGGCAGCGCGGCGGGCCGGTGGCCGGCGGCGCTGACCGCGAGGGTGTAGGTCCCGGCCGCCATTCCCGCGAACGAGAAGCCGCCGTCGGCCCCGGTCGTGCCGGAGACGACCACCTCGCCGCGCAGGTCCGTGAGGATCACCATCGCGTCCGGGACGGGCACGCCGTCCCTGTCGCGCACGGTGCCGGCGAGCCCGCCCGAGCTGGTGAGCGTCAGGTCGAAGTCGAGCGGCTGGTCACCGACCACGAGGGTCGCCACCTGCGGTTCGTGCTCTGCCGCCGAGGCGATGAGGACGAATGTGCCGCTGCCGGGAGTCCACAGGTCGTACCGGCCGCCCGCCTGCGCGGTCGCGCGGGAGAGCTGGTGCCCGCGAAGGTCGATCAGCGTCAGGTTGGCGTAGGACACCGGGACGCCCTCGCCGTCGCGGATGCAGCCGCGGATCGCGCCGCCGGGGGTGAGCTGCGCGAGGTGGTCGGCTGCCTCCAGCATGACGGCGCTGGGAACGGGCTCGGGCTCCCGCCGTACGCGCTGGGGCAGCGGGCCGCGGTCGCCGTTGTGGGCGTGGCGGCCGTGCGGGACGGGGTTCCGGACGGGCTGGGGGGCTTCGGTCGTCGCCTGCTCGGTATGCGCCGTGCGCAGCGGGACCTCCTTGATGAACAGGATGACGATCAGCGCGATGAGGGCGCAGGGCGCCGAGTAGAGGAACACGTCGCCGACGCCGTGGCCGTAGGAGCTCTCGACGACCTCGCGGACGGGGGCGGGCAGCGTGGAGATCCTGGGAAGGGAGCCGCCACCCGGCGCGCTGTGGACTCCCAGCCTCGCGAGGCCTTCCTCCAGATACCGGGTGATCCGGGAGCCGAGCACGGCGCCGATCGCCGCGACACCGATCGCGCCGCCGAGCGTCCGGAAGAACGCCACGACCGAGCTGGCCGCGCCGAGCTCCTGCGGCCTGACCTGGTTCTGCACCGCCAGGACGAGGTTCTGCAAGGTGGCGCCGACGCCGATGCCCAGGAAGATCATGTAGATCGCCACCTGCCAGTACGGCGTGTCGTACCGCAGGGTGCCCAAGGCGACGAATCCGGCGGTCAGGCAGATCCCGCCGATGACCAGGATGACCTTCCAGCGTCCGGTTCGGGTGATGATCTGGCCCGCTACGGTCGACGAGACGGCGAGGCCCAGGATCATCGGCAGGGTCATGACGCCCGCCATCGTGGGCGTCTCGCCCCGGGCGAGCTGGAAGTACTGGCTGAGGAAGGTGGTCGCGCCGAACATGGCCACGCCGACGAGGAGGCTCGCCAGCACGGCGAGGCTCATCGTCCGATTGCGGAACAGGTGCAGCGGGACGATCGGCTCGGCGGCCCTCGACTCCACGAGCACGAAGAGCAGCGCGAGGACGATCGCGCCGCCGACCATGGCGGCGGTCTGCCACGACAGCCAGTCGTACTTGTTCCCCGCGAACGACACCCACATGAGAAGCAGGGACGCCGCGGCGGCGATCAGCGCCGCGCCGATCCAGTCGACCTTGACCTTGCGCTTGCGCGTCGGGAGGTGCAGCGTCTTCTGCAGGACGACCAGCGCGATGACGGCGAACGGCACGCCGACGTAGAAGCACCAGCGCCAGCCGAGCCACGAGGTGTCGACGATGACGCCGCCGATGAGCGGGCCGGCGATGGTGGCGAGGGCGAACACGGCCCCCAGATAGCCCGAGTAGCGGCCGCGCTCACGGGGCGCGATCATCACCGCCATGATGACCTGGGCCAGCGCGGTCAGGCCGCCGGCGCCGAGGCCTTGCACGACCCGGGCGGCGATCAGCATGCCGGGATTCTGCGAGAGCCCGGCGATCGCCGAGCCGATGACGTAGATCACGAAGCCGAGCTGGACGAGCACCTTCTTGCTCATCAGGTCCGCGAGCTTGCCCCAGATCGGAGTGGAGACCGTGGTCGCGAGCAAGGCCGCGGTGATCACCCAGGTGTAGGTGGTCTCGCTCGCCTGTAGATCGACGATGATCGTCGGCAGCGCGTTCGACACGACGGTCGACGACAGGATCGCCACGAACATGCCGAGGAGCAGGCCCGACAGCGCCTCCAGGATCTGCCGGTGCGTCATCGGGGCGTCCGGTTCCGGCGCCCTCGTCCGCACTCCTTCTGGTACCGCGGTTGGCATCAATGTCCTTTCGCCCAATGGTTGCCTATGAGATGGTTTCCCGAGGCAACTTATTAGATCGGGGCAAATAGGACAAATCCGGCCTACTAGGCTGGCCTTATGGCGGGTCCGCCGATGAGCGAGCCGCTGGTCTGCTCGGCGAGGGGCTGTGGGGCCGCGGCGGTGTACGCCGTTGTCTGGAACAACCCCAAGATCCATACGCCCGAGCGGGAGAAGGTCTGGATGGCCTGTGAGGACCATCGCCAGTCGCTCGCCGACTTCCTCGACGCGCGCGGGTTCTTCCGCCGGGTGGATCCCCTGTAGGCCCGAACTCCTCTCTGAACCTCCTTCGTGGGCATTGACGCGCGAAGCCGCAGCTTCTAGCATCCCGCTAACCGTCTAGAAACTATCCAGACGATTAAGGATGAAGCCGATGCCGGCCGGTAGCCCCCGATTCCTGCGGACCCTCAACGAGCGCGCCACCCTGGAGTTGCTCCTGGGTCGCGGGCCGCTCACCCGTGGCGAACTGGAGAGCCTCACCGGCCTGTCGAAAGCGGCCACGGCCGAGGTGCTCCGGCGTCTGGAGTCGGCTCGGCTCGTGCGCAAGGGCGGCCGGAAGCCGGGCAGCGCGGGCCCGGCCGCCCACATGTGGACCCTGGACGGGTCCTCCTCCTACGTCGCGGGAGTGGACGTCACGCCGTCCGCCCTCGACGTGGCGGTGGCCGATCTCACCGGCGAGATCGTCGGGGAGCGCCGCATCCCCACGCCGGAGCCGTACGACGCGATCGAGACGCTGTCCGCCGCCCTCACGGACGCCACCACGGCCGCGGGCATCCAGGTGAGCGATCTCGACCGGATCACCATCGGGATGCCGGGAGTCGTGGACGTCAACGGCGACCGGCTGGCCTCGGCGATCCAGGTGCCGAGCTGGAGCGACGTGCACCCGCTCGGCCCGCTCCGCGCCGCGCTCGGCAACGACCGGGTCCACATGGAGAACGACGTCAACCTCGTCGCCGTGGAGGAGATGGTCAAGGGCGCGGCCGTCGGCGCCGAGAGCTTCGTGCTCTTCTGGCTCGGCCAGGGGATCGGCGCGGGAGTCGTGCTCAAGGGCTCGCTCTGGCGCGGCGCCAGCGGCCGGAGCGGTGAGATCGGCTCGGTCGTCGTGCCCGATCCCGTCGAGGTGGGCCGCGTCTTCGGGCCGGAGGGCGGCCCGCTCGACCAGATCCTCGGCGCGGAGGCCGTCGCCGCGCTGGCCCAGGCACACGGTCTCGGGGCGGATGACGCGATAACGGGCGGTCACCCCGCCTTCCTCGCCGACCTCGCCGCCCGCGTCGCCGTCGCGCTGACCGGCGTCATCGGGGTCCTCGACCCCGACCTGGTGGTTCTCGGGGGGCCACTGTGCCGTGCCGGCGGCAAGGCGTTACGCGAGCGGGTCGCCGCCCGGCTCGCGGGCACGCCGCTGGCCCAGACCCCGCTCGCGACCAGCACGGTGAGCGGCAACGCCGTACGGGCGGGCGCGGTCGAGTTCGCCCTGTCCCTGGCCCGTGAGCAGATCTTCACCGCCGGCACGGCCGGTCGGTAGAACCCCAATGAGGTAGACATGCGCCACACCGTCACCCGTCACCCCGTCTCCGCCCGTCACCACGTCTCGACCCCCAACCCCGTCACTCGCCGGGCCTTCATCGGAGGCGCGGGCGTCCTCGCCCTGGGTGTCGCGGCGACCGCCTGCGGATCCACCACCCCGTCGAAGACCTCCCCCTCCGGCCGGCCCGCCGGAACCGCGCTCGTGACGCTCGTCGCCGAGAGCAGCCGCAACTTCACCCGCAACTTCAACCCGTTCTCCCCGACCTCGCGCTGGGCCGCCCTCAAGGCCATGTACGAGCCGCTGATGATCAACAACTCGGCCACCGGCAAGCTGGACCCCTGGATCGCGAGCAAGGCCGAGTGGAACGGCCCCACGCGGCTCGACCTCACGCTCAGGAACGACGTGAAGTGGTCCGACGGGAAGCCGTTCCAGGCGTCCGACGTCGTGTTCACGTTCGAGCTGATGAAGCGGAACAAGGGCTTGATCGGGCCCGCGTCGGGGGCCTGGGAGGACTACCTCGCCTCGGTCGAGGCGGTCGACCCGGCGACCGTGCGCTTCACCCTGGCGAAGCCGTACTCGCCCGCGCTCTACATCCTGGTCAGCCAGTTCGTGGTGCCCGAGCACGTCTGGTCGTCGATCGCCGACCCGGTCAAGCACACCAATCCCGACCCCGTCGCCACCGGCCCGTTCACGGTCGTCAAGAGCTTCCAGCCCCAGCGGTACCAGCTCACCGCCAACCCTCACTACTGGCAGAAGCTCGGCGTCGGCGGCCTCAACATCCCGGCCTTCTCCGGCAACGACCAGATCAGCGCGGCCACGATCGGCGGCCAGATCGACTGGGGCGGCCTGGTCCCCGACCCGGACAAGACCTTCGTCTCGCGCGATCCCCAGCACTACGGCTACTGGTGGCCGCGCACGACCTGCGTCTACCTCATGCTCAACACCGAGAAGAAGCCGTTCGACGACGTCCGCGTCCGCAAGGCGGTCAGCCTTGCGCTCGACCGGCAGCGGATGATCGACATCGCCGTCTGGGGGAAGAGCGCCCCGGCGAACGCCACAGGCCTGCCGGCCGGGCCGTACAAGGACTGGATCGACCCGGCCGTGGTCCAGGAGGGCGCGTCGTGGGTCGGCCACGACGCCGCGAAGGCGGGCGCGCTGCTCGACGAGGCGGGGCTCAAGAAGGGCGCCGACGGGTTCCGCGCGCTGCCCGACGGCACGCCGCTCAAGCTCTCGATCATCGTGCCGACCGGCTGGAACGACTGGATCTCCTCCTCGCAGTGCGTCGCCGACAACCTCAAGGAGGTCGGCATCCGGGTCGAGCTCAAGACCATCGCCTACGAGACGTGGACCGACTCCACCTACCAGGGCAGGTTCGACCTGACCCTGGGCAGCGCCGAGCGCACGGCCACGCCGTTCGAGTTCTTCCGGGGCATGATGTCGAGCGCGACCTACAAGCCCGTCGGCACGGCCTCCGCGCTCAACGTCCAGCGGTACAAGAACGCCGAGGCGGACAAGCTGCTCGCCGACTTCGCGGCGACCCCCGATCTCGCGACCCAGCAGGCGCTCTCCAAGCAGTTGGAGGCCCTGTTCTCGCGCGAGGCCCCGGTCGTCCCGCTCTACGAGCAGCCCGACTGGGGGTTGTACAACACACAGCGCGTCACCGGCTTCCCGACCGAGAAGGACCCGTACGCGCCGCTCACCCTCCAGAGCACCCCGTCGACGTTCCTCGTCTACCCGAAGCTGCGGTCGGTGTAGCCCGGTGTACCTCCTGCGCAGGCTAGGTTTCTATGCGCTCGCGGCCTTCGTCGCGGTCAGCGTGAACTTCTTCCTCCCGCGGCTGGCCCCCGGAGATCCGGCGAGCACGATGTTCGCCAACTACTCGACCCAGCTCACCCCTGCGGCGCTGGACGGGCTCCGGGAGGCGTACGGGCTCACCGACGACCCGCTCGTCGTGCAGTACGGCCGCTACCTGTGGGCCCTCCTGCACGGGGACCTCGGGGTGTCGCTGTCGCAGTTCCCGTCACCGGTGACCGACGTCATCGCGACGGGGCTCGGCTGGTCGATCCTCCTCGGCGTGGTGAGCGTCGCGGCGAGCTTCGTCATCGGCTGCGCGCTCGGGGCGGTGGCCGCCTGGCGCAGGTCGGGGATCGTCGACCGGGTCGCGCCGCCGAGCCTGATCTTCGTCGGCTCCTTTCCCTACTTCTTCCTGGCGCTGCTCCTGATGTACCTCCTGGCGTTCGACTGGGGGGTGTTCCCGCTCGGGCACGCCTACGACGACGGCCTGGAGCCGGCGCTCACGCTGGAGTTCGCCGGGAGCGTGGCCGCCCATCTGGCCCTGCCCGTCTTCACCATCGTGCTGGTGTCGGTCGGAAGCTGGACGCTGAACATGCGCAACGCGATGGTCGGCGTCCTGTCCGAGGACTACCTCACGCTCGCCGAGGCGAAGGGCCTAGCGCCCCGGCACATCCTGCTGCGGCACGCCGTGCGCAACGCCCTCCTCCCCAACGTGACCATGCTGGGGATGGCCGTCGGCATGGTCTTCAGCGGGCAGATCCTCACCGAGATCGTCTTCTCCTATCCCGGCCTGGGCTTCCTTCTCCTTCAGGCCGTCACGACCGTGGACTATCCGCTCATGCAGGCGCTCTTTCTGATCATCACCCTGTCGGTCCTGGCCGCGAACTTCATCGTGGACTCTCTGTACGCCCTGCTCGACCCGCGAGTCCGGCAGGTGGTGGCGGCATGAGGTTCGGCGTCGTCACCCTCGTCCTGCTGGTGCTCTGCGCCGCCCTCGGCCCGCTGCTGGCGCCCTACGACCCCGCGAAGGGCGTGGGCGGCATCAACGAGCCGCCGTCGGCGGCCCACCTGTTCGGCACCACCGGCCAGGGGCAGGACGTGCTCAGCCAGTTCCTGTACGGCTGCCGCGTCTCGCTGCTCATCGCGTTCGCGGTCGCCCTGATCACGACGCTCATCAGCCTCGCCGTCGGCCTGCTCGCGGCCTACGCCGGCGGCCGGACCGACGACGTGCTCTCGTCGCTGACCAACGTGTTCCTCGTGCTCCCCGGCCTGCCGCTGATCGTGGTGCTGGCCGCGTTCCTCCCTCCCGGGCCGGTGACGATCGTCGCGGTGCTGAGCCTCACCGGGTGGGCGTTCGGCGCGCGGCTGTTCCGCTCCCAGGCGCTCAGCCTGCGGCAACGGGAGTTCATCGCCGCGGCCCGGCTGGCGGGGGAGGCGCGGTGGCGCGTCCTCGCCGTCGAACTGCTGCCCAACATGCTGTCGATCGTCGCCGCGTTCTTCGTCAACCAGGTGATCTTCGCCGTGGGCGCCGAGGCGTCGCTGGAGTTCCTCGGGCTCGGCGACAGCGGTCAGGTGACCTGGGGCACCATGCTGTTCTGGGCGCAGAACGGCTCGGCGCTCCTCCAGGGCGCGTGGTGGACGTTCGTCATCCCCGGCCTCGGCATCGCGCTGACGGCCTTCTCGCTCGCCCTGATCAACCACGCCGTCGACGAGCGGACCAACCCCCGGCTCCGGGCCTCCGACCTGCTCCGCCAGGCCATCGGCATGCGGCAGCGGAGCGCCGTGCTCGTGACTCCGGTGGTGCGCGATGCCTGATCTGCTGCGAGTCCGCGACCTGCGGGTGCGGTACGCCACGGAGTCCGGGTCCGTGAGCGTCGTCGACGGCCTCGACCTCGATCTGGCCGAGGGCGAGTTCCTGGGGCTGGCGGGGGAGTCGGGCTGCGGCAAGTCGACCGTCGCCCAGGCGCTCACCCGCCTGCTGCGCCCGCCCGGCTACATCACGGGCGGCCAGGTCCTCGTCGACGGCGCGGACGTCCTCACCATGAGCGACGCCGAGGTGAGGGACCTCCGCTGGCGGGTGGTCTCGATGGTCATGCAGAACTCGCTGAACGCGCTCAACCCCGTGCTGCGGATCGAGCGGCAGCTCGCGGAGGCCCTCGGGCGGGGACAGGCCTCCGGCCGCACCCCGGCCGACCTGCTCGACCTGGTGGGCATCGACCGGCGCAGAGTCCGCGCGTACCCGCATGAGCTGTCCGGCGGGATGCGGCAGCGGGTCGCGATCGCGATGGCCCTCGCCCTCCGCCCCCGCCTGGTCGTCATGGACGAGCCCACCACCGCGCTGGACGTCGTCGTCCAGCACGAGCTGATCGGCCAGATCAAGGCGCTCCAGGCCGAGCTCGGCTTCGCCGTGCTGTTCATCACGCACGACCTGCCGCTTCTCCTGGAGACCGCCGACCGGGTCGCCGTCATGTACGCGGGGAGGCTCTGCGAGGTGGCGAAGGCCGCCGACTTCCGGCAGAGCCAGGACCACCCCTACTCGCGGGGACTGGTCGGGTCGGTGCCGGGCCTCGGGAAGGGGCGGATAGCCGGGCTGCCGGGAAGGCCGCCCGACCCGCAGGCTCCGCCGCCCGGCTGCCGGTTCCATCCCCGCTGCCCGGTCGCGGTGGACGTCTGCCGGACCGAGCAGCCCGCGCTGCTTCCGCGCGCGGACCGAGTCGTGGCGTGTCACGTCGGAAGGGAGACGTCATGAAGGAGGCAGTCGTCGAGGCACGCGGGCTGCGCAAGGATTTCGGCCCGGTGAAAGCGGTCCGCGACGTCTCCCTGGCGGTCGATCCCGCCGAGATCGTCGCGGTCGTGGGGGAGTCGGGAAGCGGCAAGACCACACTCGGCCGGATCATCGTGGGCCTCATGCGCCCGTCCGAGGGATCGGTGACGGTCTCCGACCGGCCACAGATGATCTTTCAGGACGTCTTCGGGTCGCTCAACCCGGCGCACGACATCGGCCACCACCTCCGCCGGGCCGTGATCCGGTCCGGACGGCGCGTCCCGGACGTGGACAGGGAGGTGGTCACGCTCCTGGAGCGCGTGGGGCTTGGAGAGCGGTTCGTACGGCGGCGCCCGCACGAGCTGTCCGGAGGCGAGCGCCAGCGCGTCGGCACGGCCCGCGCGCTCGCGTCCGCGCCCCGGCTGATCGTCGCCGACGAGCCCGTCTCCATGCTCGACATGTCGGTCCGGGTGGAGATCCTCAACCTCATGGCCCGCCTGCGTGACGACGAGGGCGTGGCGCTCCTCTACATCACTCACGACCTGGTCAGCGCCCGCTACCTCGCCGACCGGGTGGTGGTGATGTTCGCGGGCTACGCCGTCGAGTCAGCGCCCGCGGAGGAGCTGCTCGACGACCCCCGGCACCCGTACACGCGGCTGCTGCTCGCCTCGGTTCCCGGATCGTCCCTGGACCCGGCGCCCGCGGCGGGGACCGTACAGGCCGGGGAGGCGGGCTGCCCGTTCGCCGCGCGATGCCCGGTCGCCGTGGCCGAGTGCGGCCGGACCATGCCCCCGGTCGCGCCACTCGCCACCGAGCCTTCCCCGGGCCGGTGGCTGCGCTGCCACGTGGAAGGAGCCCCCCGATGAAGGCCGGCACGAAGGTCGGGATCGACGGCCGCAAGTTTCCCGCCGAGGGGCGCGGCCCGCTTGACCTGCTCGTCCGCTGTCACGAGCTGGGATACGACGGGGTGTTCTTCCGGACGATCCTCGACGTCACGCCGACCTTGGACAGGGGTCTGCTGGCCGACCTGCGTGGCCTCGCCGACGACCTCGGCCTCTATCTGGAGATGGGGCTCGGGAAGGTCAATCCGTACAACACGGCGGAGGCGCCCGAGGTGCGCGCGGCCGGCGACGGCGACTACCTCCTCGGGATGACGCGGATGGTCGAGGCGTGCGCGGCGGCCGGATGCGTGTCGCTGTGGTGCGACACCGCCAACTACCAGCGGCACGAGTGGGGCCTGCAGGCCAACGACCGGTTCCGCACCGACGTCGTCTGGGAGGACCAGCTGGAGGCGACGAAGAAGTTCCTCCTGAGGTTGGCGCCCGTCGTGCGGGACCACGGCGCCTGGCTGGCCATGGAGACCCACGAGGAGATCACCACCACCGAGATCCTGCGCCTGGCGGACGCCGTCGACGTGCTGGGCGTGACCCTCGACCTCGCCAACGTCGTCGTCCGAGGGGAGGACCCCGTCGCAGCGACCCGGCGCCTCGGCCCGCTCGTCCGCAAGACCCACATGCGCGACGTGACCCTGTTCCCGACGCCGCGCGGCCTCGAACGTCAGATCCGGGCCTGCGGCGACGGCGTCATCGACTGGCACGCCGTGCTGGCCGAGCTGGACCCGTCGGTCAACCTCACCATCGAGAACGCGACGTCCCGCGACTGGAACGACATCCCGATCTTCGACCCCTCCTGGCGGCGGGCCCATCCCGACCTCGACGTCGGGGAGATCCTCGAACTGGTCCGCCTCGCGCGGCTGTGCGAGGAGCGGGCCGGGGAGGGCGCCATGCCGGGACCCGACGACTACTACACCGACCCCTACGGCGTCGACCGGCAGCTCGCGTTCATCGCGCGCTCCGCCGAGACGCTGCGCGCGATCAGAAAGGAAACGCAATGACCAAGGTCCTCGTTGTGGGCGCCCACCCGGATGAGGCGGACATGTACGCCGGAGGGACGGCGGCCGCGCTCGCGAGGGAGGGTCACGCGGTCAAGTTCCTGTCGCTGACCAACGGCGACGCCGGTCACTTCGCGCTGGAGCGGATCCCCCTCGCCCGGCGCCGCGCCAGGGAGGCGGTCCGCGCGGCCGAGCACCTCGGCGTCCTCGAATACCAGATCTGGGACACCCACGACGGGGAGCTGGAAGCCTCGATCGACATGCGCAAGCGGGTGATCGAGGTGATCCGCGACTGGCGCGCCGACGTGGTCATCGCGTTCCACGACGACTGCGCCGGGCACCCGGACAACCGAGCGGCCGGGCGCGTCGTGCGGGACGCCGTCGCGTTCTGCTCCGTGCCGAACGTCGTGCCGGACAAGCCCGCGCTCGACCGCGCGCCGCTGTGCCTGCTGATGACCGACTACGGCACGGGCGACTGCCACCGGCACGACGTGGCCGTCGACGTGGACGGCGTGATGGAGGAGAAGCTCCTCGCGTGCGCCGCCCACGCGACGCAGTTCTTCGAGTTCGCGCCGTTCGAGCGCGGTTTCCTCGACCAGGTGCCGCCGGAGGACTCCTGGCCGGAGCGGCGCGAGTTCGTGCTGACCCACTGGGCGGAGTTCATGCTGGCCGGAGACCCCATGCGGCCGGCCCTGGCCCGCTTCTACGGGGACGAACACGCCGAGAAGGTCCGCCACGCCGAGACCTTCAAGCTCGCCGGCTACGGCCGCCAGGCCACGGACGCCGAGATCCGCCGGCTGCTGCCGCTTTTCTAGGGCACGATGCGGAGGGTGGGGCGTTGGTCGGGCATACCGAGCAGCTCGCGGACCCGGGGGATCGGCCAGGCCAGCTGGGCGGCGAGCCGCGGCATGGTCAGGCCGGTCTCAGCGACCGCGAGGTCGAACGCCTGGCGGAGCAGCATCGGCTGCTCGCCGGGATAGCCGCTTATCGGCTCGGCGGCGAAGCCGGGCTGGTCGCGCAGCGTCTTGAGCCGCTGGTATGCCCGGCCCGCCGCGGAGTCGGAGATCAGGCCCACCTCCCGGCACCGGTACAGCAGGGAGTCCACCGACACCCCCCAGGTGTGCCTGAGCTCGACCAGCCTCCGCAGGTCGAGCCGTTTGGGCAGCTCGGGGAGGATGCTGTCGCGCGGCGTCAGGAACTCCGCGGCGAAGACGTCGGCCTCCCGCTCCTGCTGGGTGTCTCCGGACGCGGTGTCCCCGTGCAGGACCAGATGGCCCAGCTCGTGCGCCGCGGTGAACCGGTAGCGGTGGATGTCGTCGAACCGGTTGGCGGTGAGGACGACGATCGGCCGGGGCAGCTGGGACGTGGAGAACGCGTCGACCGTGGCGGCGTCCTCGTCCGGGGGCGGGAAGACCACGATGATGCCGTGGGCCTCCATCTGCCGGACGATGTGGGACAGCGGCCCGGCGCCCAGCCCCCAGAGCCGGCGCAGGGCGCGGGCGGCCTCGGCGGGGTCGCGGGCCAGCGGGTGGACCTCGCCGCCGGAGAAACCGGGCAGGTCCACGTGCGGCAGCCGTACACGTCGTTCGAGGGCGTGGGCGAGCTCCCACACCTGCTCGACGAACGCGACCGCCTTGGCCCGCTGGTGGGCCCGGGTCGAGCGCAGGCTCCGGAAGTGGGCCATGGACCCGTCGAGCTTGCCGTGCGGGCGGCCCATCAGGAAGAACGCGGACGGCACGCCGAGAACGCCGGCGAGCCGGGGGACCAGGTCGCCCCTCGGGCGTGTCATGCCGGTCTCGTACTGTCCCACGGCGGCGGGCGTGACGCCGATCCGCTCGGCGAGGTCCTTCTTCGTCATCCCGGCCAGACGCCGGGCCTGGGTGAGCCGCGCGGGGTCGAAGGCGTCCGCCACGGCCTGCGGGCTAGGGGCGCTCATCGCCGCCGGCGACCGCGGTCCGCTGGGACTCCCTCGGGCTCAGGCCGAGGTCCGGAACGGCGCCGTGGTCGAAGCGCGTGGCGGTGCCGGGCTGAGCCGGCAGGAGCGTCGCGGTGTGGGCCGCCAGGAGCGGGATCGGCTCGTAGTGGTGCCATCGGAGCCTGCCGAACTCGTCGATCAGCTCCGCCTCGCCCCAGTAGAGCCGGAGCAGCCCGGCCTGGGCGTTGCCCGCATAGGCGACGGGGATCAGACGGGTGTCGTCCGGGAGGCCGGCCAGCGTGGGACGGACCTCCGCGAGCTCGGCCTCGTCCTCGAGGGTCAGCTGCCGGTAGGACGCCGCCGGGCCGTACCGGGTGAACAACTCCCTGGCCAGCGCGGAGATGCGGCCGTCGGTGATCCGGGCCTCCGTGATGGGCGTGGTGTCGTCCTCGGCGTAGCGGAACGGCAGCAGCAGGTTGCCGTCGAGGACCACGAGGTGGTGCGGCGAGCCGTACGGCTTGACCATCTGAAAGCCCGGCTCGTTGCGGAAGCCCTCGACCAGCGCCTCGTAGCGCCGGGTCATCATGGTCTGCCCGTACGGGAAGCGCTTGTCGCTACGGGACCACCGCTGCGCGTCCTGCGCGTTGCCCATGGCCTCCAGCAGCGACGTGACGAGCTGCTGTCGCACGAAATCGGCGCGGTCGCCGAAGCGCCCCACGGCCCATGAGGACGTTTCGAAGCTCATCGGCAACCCCCGTTTCCACTTGGCCCAGCATCAGACGATCATCGCCGGCACTTCATTTCCGGGCATCATAGCGCCTGTAGCAGGGCTGTGGCGAAGATCGCCGTAACCCAGGTCCAGAGGACCGACAACGCGATGTGGCTTGCCGTCCGGAAGCGGTCGCCCCGCCAGATGCGGGGAGAGAACACGGCGAGCTCGAAGACCAGGCGGGTCGCCCAGAAGGCCGTCTGCCCCGCCAGCAGCGCGGTTCCCAGCGTGGATCCCCCCAGGAGGTCGGGCGCCAGCAGCAGCGGCGGCAGCCCAAGGAAGACACAGGTCAGGCCGATGAAGAAGGTGTGGGCGTAGGCGACCTGGCGGGTCAGCAGGCTGGTGGGGGCGAGGTCGGCGGGCCAGCCGATCAGGCGGGGGAGCACCGCGTGGAACGCGCCCATGCCGACCAGCGCGACGCCGACGAGGCGCAACTGTGTCTCCAGCTCCAGGAGGCCGGTCATGCCGGGTCCCGCAGGAACGCGAACGCGGTGACGAACGTGCCGATCCGCCGCTCGGCCGAAGGCCGCAGCCCGGCGCGGCCCGCCACCCGCAGCCACTCCGCGCGCGGGAAGAAGTGGAAGGAGCCGGGGCCGTAGACGGCCGCGTTGGCGGCATCCCGCACATGCTCGACCAGGATCAGCGCGCCGCCCGGCCGGAGCGCCCTGGCGCATTCGGCGAACAGGTTCTCCCGGTCACGCGGCCGGCGCAGCTCGTGCGCGGCGAAGACCAGGAACACCGTGTCCTGCGACGCGGACTCCACCGGCAGGCAATCGGGGCGGGCGGCCACCGCCCGCGGCGACGGCGGAACCCGGTCGCGGGCACGCCGGAGCGAGCCCGTGGTGGTGAGGCATAGGTCAGCGATGGTCTGGCTCCCCTGGGTGGAAAGCGGCCGGCTGGCCTCGTCGAGTCCTCCGGAGACGACGAGGTGGTCCCCCAGCCCGTCCGGCAGCAGATCGGGCAGCCAGGTGTAAGCGTGCAGCTCGGACCGGTCGTAGACCCACCAGCTCGCGGCGACGCTGCTGAGCAGCCAGCCCGCCGCGAGCAGCGCGCCCCCGCGTGCCGCTGCTCGCAAGACGCCCTGCAGCCGACGTGCTGAGGCGGCCCCCGCCACGGCGCAGGCCGCGCCGGCCGCGTAGAGCGGCCAGTTGTAGACGACGACCTCCCGGGCGCCGGATGGTCTGTGCGTCACAGCTCTCCTCCGTCAGGGTTGCGGCGGATGCCGCGATGCCAGCCGTACTCGACATCCGCGACATGGAAGGCGTTGGCGAGGACCGGCGCGCTCTCGGCGAACGGTCCGTGGTCGAAGAAGGTGAGCCCGCCGACCTCGACCGCGACCGGCTCGGGCTCCCAGCGCGTGCGGAACGCCTTGACCACCACGATCGCGCCGGTCCGCGGCTCGTGCTCGAAGGTGTACGGCAGGGGCCCGGCGAAGCGCCGGGCGTCCCGCGCGCAGGCGAACGGGCTGCCCTCGGGCAGCGGTGCCGGCGCCCCGGCCAGGTCGGCCCGGACCCGCAGGTCCGCCCGGCCGTCACGGCTGACCACCTCGAACTCCAGGGTGCCGTCCTCGGCCCGGCTGACTATCCGGGCGAGCCGGTAGGTGTAGCGGGTGAGCAGGTTTCCGCCCATGACCATCAGGCGGCTGCCCGTGTCGCTCCGCAGGATGCGCAGGCCGCGCATGGTCCGGCCGCCAGGCGTGCGGAACCGGGTGAAGATCCGGTAGCCGGTCAGCAGGTAGTCGCCGCCGAAGGGAAGGAAGGCGGGCCGCAGCCGGCGGGCGTCCACCAGTCCGACGGCGACGAACCCGTGCTCGACCCCCGACCGGTCCGTGTACGCGTCCAGCGCCAGTCCAGGCGGCACCAAGGGGGCGAGCACCTCAGGCGGAAGCGCGTAGGTGAGCACGAGCGAGTGCGCGAACCGGGTCCGGATCGGCAGCGGATGGCGCCGCAGCAGGTCTCTCACAGCCCGATCACCCGCACGACGCCCCACAGCATCGACCGGTCGTCGGCGGCCCGGCCGGGCCCGGAGGCGGCCGGCTCCCGGAAGCTGCGCAGCACCGCCACCCCGCCCGGACGTACGGCATGCCGGACGGCGGCCCGCAGGCGCCGCGCGAAGGCCGGGCCCGGGCCGTCGAGGACGTTGGACAGGGTCACCGCGTCGTACGCGCCGGGCGCCACGCGTTCGAGATGGCCGGCCACGTCGGCGGCCACCAGCTCCACCGGAGGCCCGGCGAGCTTCGCGGCCGGGAGGATCTCGTCGCCGAGCAGCAGCCGCCACGCCCACGGATTGCGCGCGTTGGGATGGCGGCTCACGCCGCGCGCGATGCGGCGGCGGAGCACCAGGTCGAACCCGGCCGGCACCGCGCCACGGAAGGCGGGCCGCAGCGCGGCGGCCATCGCCCCGGCGGGCCGGAGCGCCGCGCCCATCAGCAGCCGCAGGCCGGGGCCGTCGAGCCTCGTCCGCCACCGCCGGGCCTGCTCGGCCGGATCGTCGAGCCGGAGGAACCGCTCCAGTGACGGGCGGCGCCACGCGGGAAGCAGGGCGGCCGCCGCCGCACGGCCCGTCGCCAGCATCCGCTCGGCCGTGCCGTCCACGGCGGGCGCGCCCCGCTCAAGGCGGCCACGCGCGTATTCGAGCTGGACCGGGTTGACGTCCACCGCCGTGACCTCGTAGCCCGCCCCGGCGAGGGCGGCGGCGGTGTCCCCGGCCGAGGCGACGCACAGGACTCGGGCACCCGGCGGCGGGAACACCGAGAGCTCGACGCCGGGGTCTTCGTACATGCGGCCGAACAGCACCCGCGGGCGTGCGCCGCCTGCCAGGATGCGCCCCTGGGCCCACGGATTGCCGCTCACCGCGCCTCCTGCTGATGGAGGGGTCGCCTCCGCTGGGCCGCGACCATCCAGACGAGCGCGATGAACGCGATGTCCTGGATGACCAGCCGAGCCGGTTCGGAGATGTGGTCCGACCCCCAGAGCAGGCCGCCGAGGTTGACGGTCGCGACCACGGCCGTCTGGACGACCGCGGCCATGTGCGGGCGCCACCCGCTCAGCGCCCACACGCCGATGCCGGCCTCGGCGAGCCCGATCGCGACCAGGAGCGGGGTCACCGCGCCTGCGGGAAGGAACGGGACCTCCGCCACGATCGCGCGCTGGTCCTCCCTGCCGGGAAAGACCTTGCACCACAGGCCCTCATAGAGCCACAACAACGCGACCGGGGCCGCGACAAGCCAGGACCGTGCCATGGGATCCCTTCACCGATCGGTTTAATCGATCGATTAAATCGTATGGTTAGCGACGCCATGGTTGTCAAGCGAGGTTGTCGTTTTGACGACATGTCGCGGTTTGGGCAGTCCTGCGGTCGTGACGGGAGCGATGCCCGTCCCCGTGAACGGCATCACCCCTGTTCACGGGGAGGTCTACGGACCTATGCGCTGGCTCGCGAGCGTCGGCCCGCACGGCCCAGGCCCAGCCGGCGCTCGCTCAGGGGATCAAGAAGATCTGGCTCGACGACGGAATCTCCGGCCGTCAGGCGACCATGGACAAGGCCGATTCCTCCACGCCCGGGCCTCGCGTCACCCAGCCGGTGCGCCTGGCCGTGAGGGCGGCGTGCCACATGGCCGGGCGGATCACGCCGTACTGCAGGAGCAGGAGGAACGGCGTGCCGATCATCCAGGTCGCCATCCGAGAGCCCCAGCTCACCTGGGGCCGCCGGATGGCGTACCGGGAGCCGATGATGTAGGTCAGCCCGAGCCAGTACAGCGCGCCCTGCCAGGGGAACGGCTTGCCCATGATCGGGGCGCCGACGCACATCCAGAGCAGGGCCACGGGGTTGAGCGCGCTCATCGCCATGGCGTAGATCCGCCAGGCCGTCGGAAGGGGCCGCAGGTTGGAAACCTCCCACAGAGCGTAGATCCAGTAGGAGCGGTACCACCTGGTCCGCTGGCGGTAGGTCGTCCGGATGGTCTCCGGCATGTCGGTGAACACCCAGGCCTCGTCCACGGCCACCGTCTGGCCGCGCTGCAGGGCGTAGTGGGTGAGCCGCCGGTCGTCGCCTACGGTGCCGGAGTTGAGGTAGTCGTCCAGGTTGTCCAGGACGAGATCGGCCCGGTAGAGAGTGAGCGCGCCGAGACCATCTCCAGGTCCAGCAGCCTGGTGAGAAGGTTCTTGGTCCGGTTGCGGAGCATCGGCAGCCCGGTGGCCGCCTGCACCCGGGGGTCGGACATCGCCCGCAGCAGATGCCGGATCGCGCGCCGATCCACCACGCTGTCGCTGTCCACGGTGAGGATGAAGTCGGCGCGGCCCCGGCCGTTGTCGCGTGCCCAGCGCAACTCCCGCAGGACGAACGCCTGCGCCTCCCTCTTGCCGCCGTTGTCCCGGCGATGCCAATGCACGAACGGGTGCGCGAACCGCACCGCCGGGTTGCTCGAGCCGTCATCGACGACGTGAATCTCGTCCGGTGGCCGGGAGGAGTTGAGCAGCGCGGCGACCGTCGAGTTGAGCGCCTCGGTGTTCTCGTTGTAAGCCGGGACGATCGCCACCACCCGGCCCTTGGCGGGCGGCAGGTGAGTGAACCTGCGGGGGTAGACGGTCGAGCCCAGAATCGCGATGAGGACGCCGGTGGTGAGCAGGTAGATGCCCGCCGATTCCCAGTGTCCCGGGTTCGAGATAAAGGTACGGAAAACGACGATCCACACGATTGTGGCGGCCAGCACGAGGACGCCCGCCGCGACGATCCGCAGTTTCTCGTTTTCCTTACGCCGTCTCACCGCGACCTTCTGCGGCGGGTCGCGAACCTGTAGCAGAGCAGCGCCGCCACCACGGTCACCGCGATGCCGGTCAAGACCAGTCCGAGAAGTGCGGACGAGCCGGTTGGAGGCAGCATTGCGATGCCAGTGGTGCCCCCGTGCATTTGTTCCCCTTATAGGTGATTTGAGTAGTTTATGGCGCTAAGTGCCGTGCGGGGGAGAAGTTACCAAAGGAACGTGCTAAACATCGGGCATTCCTACCGCTTAATCGTTAGTCGCCTAAAGCTGTATAAGGGGTGTCATCGGGACCTGACGGGCTTGGCCTGGTCGATGGCGGCGGCGTGCTTTTCCTGGCAGCGCCGCCCGTGGTGTGGCGCCGCGTCTCCCTCGTACAGGCGGGCCGCGGCGGCGTACATGTCGGCCGCCTCCCGGTGGCGGCCGAGCCCCGTCAGCGCGTCGGCCTTCATCTCGGCCCACGCCGCCTCACCGGCCCGATGGTCGAACATCTCGATCAGGTCGTGGCTCTGGGTGAGCGACGTCAGCGCTTCCTCGTAGTGCCCTAGCGACAGCCGCGCCATGACGAGCAGACGGAGCGTGTAGGCCTCATAGGCCCGCTCGCCCGTCTCCTCGGCGACGCTCCGGGCGATCCCCAGCGCGGCCTCGCACAGGCGGATCCCGCCGTGGTCGCCGCGGCTCGCCATGATGACGCCGGCGGCGCGCAGGCACGCCATCTCCGAATGCCGGTCGCCCGCGGCCCGCGCCACGGCGAGGCCGCGTTCCGCGTCGGCGGTGCCCCGGCTCAGGAGCTCGTCCCGCTGCCGGGGGTCCATGTCCGGCTCGGCCGCCCACGTCCACGCGGCGAACGCACGGGCCGCCAGCGACCTGGCCGCACGCGCATCTCCGGACGCCTGGACGCACGCGTCGAGCATCGGTACGGCACGCCGCGCTCCGCCCGGGCGGCGGTTGATCAGCGTGGCGATCCGGAGACGCGCCTCGGCGGCCGGCTCCGTGTCATTGCCCGCCGCCCGCATGATCGACTGCCACATGTCCTCAGCGTCGTAGTCCCGGCGCACCCAGAAGAGGTGGGTGTTGACCGCCAGCGCGATCCTGGCCGCCATCTGGACGTCGCCCTCGGCGCAGGCCAGCTGGATCACGTCCAGCAGGTTGTCGATCTCCGCGGCGAACCAGCCGCGCGGGTCCCCCTCGACCAGGCGCCGGGCCTTCGCCGGCGCGTCCCGGTGCGCGCCGAGGCGCCGTGGCGGCGGGTGGTGCGGGTCGTGGTGGAGATGGGAGTCCGCCAGGTCGGCCAGCTCCAACCATCCGCGGAGGAGCCGGCCCTTCGCCGCGTCGCGCTCGCCCAGGTTCCCGGCGAGCCGGGTGGAGGCGTAGTCCCTCAGCAGGTCGTGCTGGATGTGCCGGGGTTGCCCGAAGGCGTCCACCCCGGCGGGGGCGATGAGGCTGTGCGCCGTGAGGATCTCCAGCAGGTCGTCGGCGTCCTGCCGGCCGAGCAGCATCGCCGCCACCCACGCGGGGAAGTCGGCGCGTCCGGCCAGGGACAGGACGCGGAAGCCGCGGCGCGCGTCCGGGCGCAGCGCCTCGTAGCTCCCGTCGGCGATGTTCTCGCTGAGCGCGCGCTCGTCACCCGTGCGGGTCTCATGGCCGTCCCCGAGCAGATCGGCGAAATGCGCCAGGCTCCAATGCGGCTGCCCCGACAACCGGGCCCCATGGAGGCGGACCGCCAGCGGGAACCCGCCGCACGCCCGCACGACCTTGGCCGCCGCCTCAGGCTCGGCGATCACCCGCCGGCGGCCGATGATCTCGCCCAGCAGCGCCATCGACTCCTCCGGCGGCAGCGGGTCGAGCCGGATCCGCCGCATCGCGCCCTCCGCCAGGTGCGCCCGCGAGGTGGCGATCACGGCGCAGCCCGCGGTGCCCGGCACCAGCGGGGGGATCTGGCCGGCGCCCGCGACGTCGTCGAGGAGCACCAGGACCCTGCGCCCGGCCAGCAGGGATCGCAGCAGCGAGGTCCGCTCCCCGACAGTGCGGGGCTGGTCCCTCGGGTGGACGCCGAGCGAGGTCAGCATCTCGCCGAGGACGCCGGCGACCTCTTGCGGCCGGGGCGACATCCCATGGAGGTTCGCGTACAGCTGCCCGTCGGGGAAGTGCTCGCGGACCAGGTGGCCGACGTGCACGGCCAGCGCGGACTTCCCGACACCGCCCGGCCCGCTGACCGCCACGACCGGCACACCGGTCCTGTCCGGGTACGGCGTGAGCCACTCGACCATCGCGGCGACCTCGTCGGCGCGGCCCGTCCAGTCCACGACGTCCGGGGGCAGCTGGGCGGGCACGATCCCCGGCGACGTAGCCGGCGCTCGGCCGGAGGGATCGTGGTCCGCGCCGATCTCGTCGCGCAGGCTCCGCAGCTCCGAGCCGGGGCCGGCCCCGGTCTCCGCCCTGAGCATCGCGGCGACGGACGCGTAGTGCTTGAGCGCCCGCACCCGCTGCCCGGACCGGTACAGCGCGAGCATCACGAGCCGGTGCAGCGCCTCCGACAGGGGGTCGCCGGCGAGCTCGTCCCGCACCTCCCTCAGCACCGCGTGGTGCTCACCCAGGTGCAGGCGGCTTTCCCACAGGGGGAGGAGCGCGGCCCGCCGCTCGCTCAGCAGGGCGTCGCGGGCCTCTCTCAGAGGCGCGTCGTCGTCCGGCAGCTCCGGGAGCGGGGGGACGCCCCACAGTCGCATCGCCTCCCCCAGGACCTTCGCCGCGGCGGCATGGTCGCCCGCCCGCGTGCCACGGGCGGCGAATTCCCGGAACTCCTCCAGGTCAAGCCGGTCGCCCGGCTTCGGCACGACCCGGTACCTGCCGGACGAGCCCAGCGGGATCCGGCCCGGCAGCGCGCGGCGGAGCTGCGACAGGATCGACTTCAAGGGCCCCTCGTGGGCGCGGACGTCGTCGTCGCCCCACAAGGCCCTCGTCAACGCCTCAGCGGACATGCCGGCCTCGCCCGCGATTAGCAGGGCGCACAGCACCCGCCGCTGGATGGGGGGAAGGTGTATAGGGCGGCCATCGGAGGCCGTGACCTCCACCTGCCCCAGAATCGCGAAACGCACGTGTCCCTATCTATTGTCCAGCCCCCCGTGGGGATGCTACCCCGGGTGAGCCCGCCGGTGATCAACGGCCGATAACCGGGTGGAAACCTCTTGCTGACCTTCTCTCTGTACCGTTCTCCGTCCGCACGTGAAACGGAAGAGAAAGGCACCAATGCCAGTCGGTCGTCCCCGGAAGGTGGACACCAGCGACGCCCATGTCGGTCTCCTGCTCGAGTTCCTCACCGAGATCGCCTCTGATCGCCACACCGGCGACCCCGTCGCCCTTCTCCGGCTCGTCGCCGCGGTCAAACGCGCCAAACAGGGCGAGATCAACTTCCTGACCCACCTCGAGGACCTGGAGATCGCGCGGATCCTCAGCGGCTCCCGCCGCACCCGCGAGGTCGACAACAAGCAGATCGCCCGCATCCTCGGCGTGACGCCTGGCCGCGTGTCGCAGCGCCACAGCGATGCCCGGAGCCGCCTGGCCGACGGCCCGGTCGCCGCGTTCCACGACCTCTTCCAGGAGGAGGAGGCCAGGCTTCGGGCGGTCGCCGAAGACGCCCAGACGCCGCTGTTCGAACGGGTCCGCGCCGGCTCCGTGGCCGCCGCGCTCAAGAAGGCCGCCCAGCGCCTGCTCGGCTCCATGTCCGTCGCCGCGGACCCGGAAGACCACAACGGGGGGCATAAAGAGCACTCGACATGACCGGGAGCATTCGGGGGGAATCAACGCCGGTCTCTGGCGGCTTTGCGGCATTTCATGGTTTCGACAGTCAGAGATAAACCAGATGCCCTGCCGCCGAGCCGTACGGGACAATCACCTTCTATGCGTCACTGTCCATTGCTGAGCCTCCGCCTGACGACGCCTCGCCTGGAGCTCCGGCTGCCCTCGCTGGAGGATCTGGACGAGCTGGCGGACCGCGCGCTGGAGGGCGTGCACGAGCCCGGCTTCATGCCCTTCCTCTACCCGTGGACCGACGTGGCCGCCGACGAGCTGCCGCGGGCGCTGATCCGGCATCATCTCGGGGTGCTGGGGGCCTGGCGGCCCGAGGACTGGACCGCCAACTTCATGGTCGTCTTCGAGGGCCGGGTCATCGGCTCGCAGGCGATCAGTGCGTCGCACCTCGCTATCACCCGGGAGGTCAGGACGGGCTCCTGGCTGGGGCGCGCCTGGCACGGCAAGGGCATCGGCACCGAGATGCGCGCCGCCGTCCTGCGTTTCGCGTTCGAGGGCCTGGGGGCGGAGACGGCCGTCTCGTCGGCTTTCGTGGACAATCCGGCCTCGCTGGCGGTCTCCCGCAAGCTCGGCTACCGGCACGACGGCGTGAAGATCCAGGTGGTTCAGGGGAGGCGGCGCATCGACCAGCGGCTCCGCCTGGAGAGTGATCAGTTCACGTGCCCGGTGCCGGTGGAAATCCGCGGCCTGGACGCCTGCCGCGACCAGTTCGGCGTGCAGGGGCTCGGGTAGGGGTTACGGCTCGGGCTGCCCGTCCTCGACGCGGTAGGTGTCGGTCCAGGTGGCACCGCACTGGCAGCCGGTCTTCTCGACCAGGTCGCCCTCTTCGGTTATGGCCAGGCCGTGACTGAGGCGGACGTGAACATGCTGACTCATGGGAATCGACTTCCGTCGGGAACACAGATACGCGACGCGTTTGACCAGCCGCGGGAAGAGTCGCTGCGCTTCTGAGGAGGATACGTGACGACCGGCGGGTAATGCCAGCTCAGGCGGGGGGTCACTCGGCGGCCGGCGCCGCTCCGAGGAGATCGCGGATCCTGCCCGTCGCCCTGGCGAACTCCGGCTCGGCCATGGTCTCGCCGTACTTCCGCTCGACGGGCAGCGCCACCGGGATGATCTCGGCGACGGTGCCGGGGCGCGGGGTCATGACGATCACCCGGTCGGCGAGGTAGACCGCTTCGGCGATGGAGTGGGTGACCAGCAGCACGGTGGTGCCGGTCTCGCGCCAGATCCGGCGCAGCTCGACGTTCATCTGCTCGCGGGTGAGCGCGTCCAGCGCCCCGAAGGGCTCGTCCATCAGCAGCACCGGCGGCTGATGCAGCAGCGCCCGGCACAGCGCCACCCGCTGCTGCATCCCGCCGGACAGCTCATGCGGATAGGCGTCCTCGAAGCCGGTCAGGCCGGTCATGGCCATCAGCTCGTCGGCCCGTTCACGCGCCCGCTCCTTCGGCATCCGGCGCATCTCCGCCTGGAGCAGGATGTTCCGCCGGGCGGTCCGCCACTCCAGGAGGGCGGCCCGCTGGAAGACGTACCCGATGTCGCGCCGCGGCCCCCGGACGTCCTCTCCATGCAGCCGGACCCGGCCCGAGGACGGGCTCAGCAGGCCGGACACCAGCTTGAGCAGCGTCGACTTGCCGCATCCGGAGGCGCCCACGATCGCCGCGAACTCGCCGGGCCCGACCCGCAGGGAGACCTCCCGCAGGGCCGTGACGTCCTTCTTCTTGGTGCGGAACCGGACCTCGACGTCCTCGATCTCCACCGCGGCGCCGGTCGTGACCTCAGGGTCGTACGGCCGGGCGATGCCGTTGCCCGTCTGCATCGTCATCCTTTCGGGGCGAAGCTCGCGTCCCAGTACGTCGCGGGAGGCTCGACCTTGGTGATCACGCCCGCCTGGGCGAAGGTGGCGATGGTCTTGGCCCAGTCCGCCTCGCTGTTCACGCCCGGGGGCCGGTTCTTCGTGGCGTCGGTGTGGAGGAGCTTCAGCGTGGCGCCGAACTGCTCGGTGAGGACCTTCTCCGAGGGAAGCTGCTGGGAGGCGCCGGCCATCGCGCCCACCGCTGCGCCGGGATCCTTCTCCGCCGCGGCCCAGGACTCGCTGGTGGCCTCGACCATCCGCTTGACCAGGTCCTTCTTGTCCGCGACGGTGCCGGTCGAGGTCAGCAGGCCGTTGCTGTAGAAGCTGAGCCCGTAGTCGGCGAAGCGCAGGTAGGAGACGTGCTTCCCGGACTTCTCCTGCATCGTGGGGCCCTGGTCGGTGGCGAAGCCGAGCAGCGCGTCGGTCTTGCCGGAGATGACCGCCGCCATCTTGCCCGCCGGGTCGGTGTTCTGCAGCGTGACATCGCCGGGGCCCAGCCCGTTGGCCTTCAGGAAGGCCGGGAAGGTCTTGCTCAGCGCGTCTCCGGCGGTAGAGGCGATCGACTTGCCCTTGAGGTCGGCGGGAGACTTGATGTTCTTGTCGTCGAAGAACTGCACCGACGAGGGCGTGGTCTGCAGGAAGACGCCGAGGCTCTTGACCTCCAGTCCCTGGGACACCCCCGCGAGGAGGGCCGGCGTGTCCGCCCAGCCGAAGTCGGTCTGCCCGGAGGCGGTCGCCTGGATCGTCTTCTGCGAGCCCTGCCCCGGCCGGATGGTCAGGTCGATGCCGCGCCTGGCGAAGATCCCCTGCTTCTTGCCGTAGTAGAACGGCGCGTGCTCGCCGTACGGGTACCAGTTGAGCGTGAGCGTGACCTTGTCGAGCTCCCGGCCCTGGGCGTCCTTGGTCTTCTCCGTCGCCTGGGAGCCGCAGCCGGCGACCGTGAGCAAGACCGCCGGCACGAGTCCGGCGACAAGCACGCGAAGTCTCATCGGGGGTCTCATCGGGGGTCTCATCGGGTCTCCTCCTAGAGGGAAGTCGTGGCGATGTCGGTGCGGCGGCGGCTGGCATGCCAGGGGAGGACGAAGTTCTCGAGCAACTCGACGAGCGCGAACAGCACCACGCCGAGCAGGGACATGATGAGCAGCCCGGCGAAGAGCACCGGGGTGTCGAGGTTTCCGTTGGCCTGCAGGATCACGTAGCCGAGGCCTTCGTTGGCGCCGACGAACTCGCCGACCACCGCGCCGGTGACGGCCATGGTCGCGGCGACCTTGAGCCCCGAGAACAGGTGGGGCAGGGAGGCCGGAAACCGGATCTTCCAGAACGTCTGGCCCGTGCCCGCCCCCATCGTGGACGACAGTTGAAGCATCTCGGGGTCGATCGTCTTCAGGCCGGTGACCGCGGAGATCACGATGGGGAAGAAGGCCATCAGGACCGCGACGACGATCTTCGGCGACAGGCCGAACCCGAGCCACACCACGAACAGCGGCGCGATGGCGATCTTCGGGATGACCTGGGCGAACAGCAGCAGCGGGTACAGGCTCTTCTCGACCGTGGGGGAGTAGACCATGACGACCGCGGCGAGCACCCCCACCACGATGGCGATCGCGAAACCCAGCACCGTCTCGTAGGTCGTGATCCAGGTGTTGTGCGCGAAGTACGCCGGCTGGCTGAGGACCGCGTCGAGGGTCCGCGCCGGTGAGGGCACCAGATAGGGCTTGATGAGTCCCGCGGCGGTCACGGCCCACCAGATCACGAAAAGCGCCGCCAGCACGACGATCGGGCGCCAGGTCCGCGCGGTGGCGGCGGCCAGGCGCTCCGCCGGACCGGGCCGGTTCCGGGCGGTCACGCCGTTCGCCGGCGGCGCTCCTGGCGGCTGGAGTCGCTGGGTTGAGCTTCGCGAAACCATGGCCCCCCTATGGAAAGCGCTTTCTGGCCGTTACCGTAACCATGGGTGAGTTCGCCAGTCAAGAAACAGGAGAGTGATGCGCGATCGGATCCATGTGACGCTGGAGGACGTAGCCAAAGCGGCCGGCGTCTCTCTCGCGACGGCTTCGCGGGTGCTGAACGGCACGGCGAGGGTCAGGCCCGAGCTGACCGAGCGCGTGCGGCGGGCCGCGAGCGAGCTCGCGTACACGCCCAACCCGCACGCCCAGGCCCTCGCCGGCACGCCCAGGCCCACCGTGGGGGTGGTCTGCCATGACGTCAGCGACCCCTACTTCTCCACCGTCGCGCGCGGTGTCATGCGGGTCGCGGGAGACAACGGGCTGCTGGTGACGCTCGCCAGCACCTTCCGCGACCCCTATCGCGAGATCGCGTACGTCTCGATGCTGCGGGCCCAGCGCGCCCCGGCCATCCTGCTCATCGGCTCCGGTTTCGAGGATCCGGCCTGGGAACGGGCGCTCGCCGCCGAGCTGGAGCCGTACATGAGGGGCGGCGGACGGGTCGCCGTCGTGAGCCGGCACCGCAGCCTGCGGGTGGACAGCGTGCTGCCGGAGAACCGGGCGGGCGGCGCCGCGCTCGCCCGCGCGCTGGTCGATCTGGGCCATCGCCGCTTCGCCGTCCTCGCGGGGCCGCGCGCCCTGACCACCGTGGCCGACCGTGTGGGCGGCTTCCGCGACGAGCTCGTCAAGACCGGTGTGCCGCTGAGCGACGACGACATCGTGGAGGCCGAGTTCACCCGGGACGGCGGTTACGCCGCGATGACCGTCCTGCTGGACCGGGGGTTGAGCGCCGGCTGCGTCTTCGCCGTCACGGACGTGATGGCGATCGGCGCGCTCGCGGCGCTGCGGGATCGCGGCCTTAGGGTCCCGGCCGACGTCTCCGTGGCGGGGTTCGACGACATACCGATCGTGCGGGACCTGACGCCGCCGCTGACCACCTTCGCGTTGCCGCTGGAGCGGCTGGGGGAGGAGGCCATGCGACTCGCGCTCACCGAGCGGCGCGGGCCCCGCAACCGCGTCATCCGGGTGGCCGGCGAGGTCGTCATCAGAGCGAGCACCGGTAGGGGGTGAGTCCCTTCAGGCTCCGCGGGCGCGGGCACGCCGCTTGCCCTCGTGCATGGCCTGCACGCGGGCGACCGGGATCGTGTGGCCCTCCTCGATCAGATCGGCGGGCAGCCGCTGCGGCTCCGGCATGAGCTCGGCCCAGGGATCGCCGTCGCCGAGCAGCCCGGCCGCGGTGTGCACGGTGAAGTCGGCCGGGGTGACCCTGTCCAGATCCTCCCAGGCCACGGGGAACGACACCGGCACGCCCGGCCGTACGCGCGGGCTGTAGGCCGCCACGACCGTCGCCCCGCCGGATCGGGTGGAGTCGAGGAACACCTTGCCGCCGCGGTCCTCCCGGATGAACGCCGTGGTGGCGAGGACCGGGTCGAGGCGCTCGGCGCGCGCCGCGACGGCCCGGGTGGCCGCGGCCACGTCGGCCATGGCCGCGTGCGGCTCGATCGGCACGAACACGTGCAGGCCCTTCGCCCCGCTCGTCTTGACCGCCCCCTTCAGGCCCGCGTCGGCCAGGGCCTGGCGGACCAGGAGCGCGGCGCGTACGGCCAGCGGGAACGCGTCCGCGAGCGGTGGATCGAGGTCGAGCACCAGATGGGTCTGGTGGTCCCGCTGCCCCGCGCGGACCAGGGTCGGGTGATATTCCACCGCCCGCTGGTTGGCGAACCACAGCAAGGTGCGGCGGTCGTCGCACAGGGCGTACGACACCTGCCGCCGGGAGGTCTCCGCCCACAGCGGGACCGTCCTGATCCACGACGGGGCGTACTTGGGGGTGTTCTTCTGCATGAACGGCTCCTGGCCCTGCCGCACCCGGACCACCGACAGCGGCCGATCCCGCAACACCGGGATGACCCGGTCATGAACGGCGTCCAGGTAGTCGACCAGATCGCGCTTGGTCGCCTCCGCCCCGTCGAACAGCGGCTGGTCGAGATTGGTGAGCTCAACCCCGTCCCGTGCCTCATCGCTGGCCATCAGCCCACCATGCCCACGTCAGAGCGCGGGGTCAACTCCCCGGTTGCCCAGGGGGTAGGAGCGGCGCTCGTGCTGGACGGAGACCCAGTGGTGGGTGGTGAACTGGTCGATCGACCAGCCGCCACCGTAGGCCGTGTTGTCCTCCTCGTTCACCGGGCTGTCGTTGACGTGCGTCATCCCGGCCCGCAGTCGGAGGGCGAAGCGCGTGCCCCGCTCCCGGTCGCGCGTGTGCACCGCGCTGGACAGGCCGTATTCCGTGTCGTTGGCGGGCGTTGCCGCCCAGCTCGAACAGCAGCCGCTTGATCCCCGCCTTGCGGGAGATGTCGATCCCCGTCTCGGTGGAGCCCGTGAACGACACGATGCGGGGCACGGGGTGCGAGACCAGCGCGTCGCCGATCTCCTCGGCGGGGCCGACCACGACGTTGAGCACGCCGTCGGGCAGCCCCGCCTCTTCGAGGATCTTGGCGAGGAGCAGGCCGCCGGTCACCGGCGTGTTCGACTACGTCGGAGACATCGGCCGTCCGGAACTCGGCGATCACCTCACCGGTCCATGGATCGAGGTCGGTCAGCGTGCGGTCCGAGTGGCCGGCGCGCCAGCGCCCTCCGATGGGCATCGCGCTCAGCTCGTCATATCGTGCGGGCGCGGCAGCCGTTGACTTCACGTCCTCACCTTCCGTTCAGCGGGCATGCGGGGTCATCCCCGACCGTAGGACGCGGCGGTCGCGCGTCTCTTGGGTCACATGACTGCGCTGTGCGGGGAGGTTGAGTCGTTTTACCCAAGCCGAGCCCGGGTTGGAGTTCCTACGATCGCTCGTACGAGGAATGGAGCGTGGATGTCCCGGTTCCAGCTCCGGGGAACGCGCCCCCGACCACGGGCCCGCCGTCCAGGACGCGCTCTCCGCCCAGGAGCTGCAGATCGCGAGGCTCGCCGCCGCCGGGCTGTCCAACCGCGAGATCGGACAGCGGCTCTACCTCTCGCCCCGCACGGTCGGCTCCCACCTCTACCGGATCTTCCCGAAGCTCAACATCACCTCGCGGTCCCAGCTGGCCTCCCGTCTCGACGGCATCCAGCCCCGGGGCTGACGACGCGCCGTTCCGGACGCTGAAATCCGGTGAACATCTCGCCGCCCTGCGGGCAGTTTGCCGAGGTGAACGCCTGCCCTCCCTTGTTCACTGGAGTTTCGTTCTGATAGAACACCCCGGTATGCGGGGGCCACCCCGGGCCCTCGCTTCCCCGTGAACTGGAGAGGCTCCCATGAGCGCCGCACATCAGCCTGCGGAGCCGGCGACCGTGCTGACCACCGTGCTGACCAACTGCACGGTGGTCGACGGCCGGGTCCTCGACGGCGTCGGCCCGCTGCCCGGCGCGGCCATATGGGTGCGCGGCGACCGGATCGCCGCCGTCGGGCCCGCCGCCGAGGTCCTCGCCCAGGCCCGGGCGGCCGGTGACGTCCGTGAGATCGACCTGGCCGGCGCGTACGTCACGCCAGGGCTCGTGAACATGCACACCCACCTGTCCCTGTCCCTGCCCGGCCAGGGAGGTGACGCGGTCAGGGGGATGACCCCGCACGAGCTTGCCCTCTACATGGCCGACGGCGCCCGGCGCACCCTCCTCTGCGGAGTGACGACCGTACGATGCGTCGCGGAGAAGGACCACGCCGACTTCGCGCTGCGCCGCGCGATCACGTCCGGCCGCGCGATCGGCCCCCGGATCTTCACCGCGGGGCGGGCGCTGGTCTGCACCGGCGGCCACGGCCATGAGGGCACGGACACCCTCGAGTGCGACGGCGCGGACGGCTTCCGCCAGGGGGTGCGCAGCCAGGTCAAGGCCGGCGCCGACCTGATCAAGGTGATGATCTCCGGCGGCATCGCGGGTGAACACGAGGCGATCCACACCCGGCAGCTCTTCACCGACGAACTGGCGGCCGTGATCGAGACCGCGCACGCCTGGGGCCGTAAGGTCACCGCGCACGCCGGTCCCGCGCCGGTCATCGCCGAGGCCGTCGAGCTGGGGCTGGACTGCGTCGAACATGGCTACCAGCTCACCCCGGAGGTGGCCGCCCAGATGGCGGAGCGGGGCACCGCTCTCGTGCCCACGCTGCTGGTCACCCGCTGCAAGGAGTTCTTCGACGAGCTCGGCGTGCCGGAGTGGATGCAGTGCCGCTCGCTGGGCGCCGGCCCCCGCCACCTGGACAGCTACGCGATGGCCGTCGAGGCGGGAGTCGAGGTGCTGCTCGGCAGCGACATGCCGCCCTTCTGGGGTTTCGAGGGCACCAACGCCTCGGTGCGGGAGCTGGAGTACATGTCCGAGGCCGGCATCGGCCCGGCCCGCGCGCTCTACGCCGGGACGCTCGGCCCGGTGCGCTGGCTCGGCGCGGAGGCCGACCTCGGCACCGTCGAGCCCGGCAAGTACGCCGACCTCATCGCGATGGACGGCGACCCGCTCGCGGAGACGTCCGCGTTCCGCGGCGTGCGCTGGGTGATGTCGGGCGGCCAGGTGGTCCGCGACGACCGGATGGGTAGGGGGATGGGGATGACCGGCGAGGACGCCGCCGCCGTGGTCGCCGCGGGCATCGACGACATGTACGACGCCTTCCTCGCGGGCGACCGGCGGCGCTTCGACTCCCACCTCCACCCGGAGGTGACCACGTGGGAGACGCACCTGCCGGGCCCCCTGCGGAGCCGCGCCGACCTGGACGCCTACCGGGCGCAACGGGACGCGGCCGGAGCCGGGCCCGCGCCGGCCTCACTGGAGGCCCGGGACAAGCGCGTCGACGTGTGGGGAGACACCGCCGTCGCCCGATATGTGCTGGTCGCGGCCGAGTCGGCCGGAGGCCCGGCCGAGCACACCCGGGTGACCGACGTGCTGCGGCACTCCGCCGGCGGCTGGCTCATCGTCCACCACCACGCCGAGCTGGTGCCCTGATGGGAAGGACCTGACATGGAGGAGACCGCCGGCGACGGCGACATGGAGCTCTACGACCTGCGGGTCGGCGTCGACCGGATCGAAGGCCGGTCGGTCTGCGGGATGGCGGTCGGCGACTACTTCGAGCTGACCGACAGCGCACACCTGCGGCTGCCGGACGGCAAGCACTTCTGCGTGTACGCGCTGGCGTCGGTGCTGCCGTTCCTGGCGGCCAAACAGCGGGACCTGGCCGCCGGCGACTGGCTGGCCCAGGACTCGCTGTTCGCCTGCCCCGACCCGGAGGAGCGGCTGATCATGCGTGTGGAGCGCACCCGCCGCCGCCGGATGAACTCCGCCGACCTGACCTGACGCGACCTGACCTGGCAGAGGAGCTGACGTGGCACCCGTGGAGATCGGGCTCGGCCTTCAGAGCGACAAGCGGGCGGGCGACTACGCCCGGCTGGCCCGCCGGGCGGAGGAGCAGGGCTTCGACGTGCTCACCGTCTTCGGTGATCTGATGTACCAGCCGCCCATCTTCCCGCTGCTGGAGATGGCGGCGGCCACCTCGCGGGTCCGCCTCGGACCGGCCTGCCTCAACCCGTACTCGATGGCGCCCTACGAGATCGCCGGCCAGGTGGCGGCCCTGGATCTCGCCTCGCGCGGGCGCGCGTACCTGGGCCTGGCCCGGGGCGCCTGGCTCGGCGCCGTGGGCATCGACCAGCCACGGCCGCTGGCGGCCATCGAGGAGGCGGCGCAGGTCGTCTACCGGCTCCTCGGCGGCGACGCCGGAGGGTTCGAGGGCCGGGTGTTCCGGCTGGCCCCCGGCACGACCCTGCGCTATGCCGTACACCGCCCCGACCCGCCGCTGCTGATCGGCGCCTGGGGACCGCGCGGAGTCGCCCTCGCGGGCCGGATCGCCGGCGAGATCAAGATCGGCGGCAGCGCCAACCCGGCGATGGTCCCGGTGATCCGCGACCGGCTGCGCGTCGGCGCCGAGCAGGCCGGCCGGTCCGCCGGCGAGATCGGCATCGTGGTCGGCGCCGTGACCGTGGTGGACACCGACGGCGCCGCCGCGCGGGCCCGGGCCCGGACGGAGGTCGCGATGTACCTCGCCGTCGTGGCCGATCTCGACCCGACCGTCGAGATCCCGGCCGACCTGCTGCGCCGGGTGAAGGAGCTGACCGACGCCGGGCGGCACGAGGCGGCCGGCCTGCTGATCCCGGACGACCTGCTCGATCTGTTCGCGTTCTCCGGCACCCCGGACCAGGTCGCCGCGCAGGCCCAGGCGCTCATCGACGCCGGCGTCCACCGGGTGGAGTTCGGCACGCCGCACGGGCTCACCGACGACCTCGGCGTCTGGCTGCTCGGCTCCGCGGTGCTGCCCGCGTTGAACCGGGAAGGGTCCGGAC
Organism: Planotetraspora sp. GP83; assembly: GCF_041262585.1. Taxonomy (NCBI): domain Bacteria; kingdom Bacillati; phylum Actinomycetota; class Actinomycetes; order Streptosporangiales; family Streptosporangiaceae; genus Planotetraspora; species Planotetraspora sp. GP83. The sequence continues at coordinate 42,849 of NZ_JBGCBZ010000026.1, forward strand.
GGTGAGGTGGAGCAGCCCGGAGACTTCACGTGTGAGTGAACAGCGGGCCGCGGATCAGAACAGACGAGGGGTGACCACCGAGACCACGGTGGTCACCTCACCGGTGTCGTTGAACATCCGGTGGGGCAGGTCGGAGCGCAGGTGCACGCTGTCGCCGGGGAAGAGCCGGTGCTCCACGCCGTCGACCTCGTAGAGCAGCTCGCCTCTGACGACGTAGGCGAACTCCTCGCCCTTGTGGCCGTACGCCTCCTCGCGGCGGCCGCCGGGCGCGATGTGCACGAGCATCGGCTCCAGCACGAGGCCGGGCCCGCGATCGGAGAGCATGCGGTAGGTCTGCTGGCCGGAGACGTACTGCGTGGCGCCGTCCTCGCGACGGGTCAGCGTGAAGTGGCGCGGTGGTGAGGCCGGGAGGCCGCTCTCCGGCTCGGGCGCGTCGTCGTCGAAGAACGCGGCCACCGGCCGGTCGAGCGCGTTGGCCACGCTGTTGAGCGCGGTCAGGCCGATGGATGAGACGCCCCGCTCGACCTGGGAGAGGAAGCCGATCGACAGGCCGGACTTGGCGGACAGCCCGCGGAGCGTGAGCCCCTGCTCCTTGCGGAACCGGCGGATGTGGGCGCCGACGCGTTCCTGCTCGCCGCCGGCCGCCGCGGCACGCCGGTCGCTCCCGCCCACCTGACCTCCCGACGCCGGGTCCGTCCATGCGATTTGTTCGATGCTATCGAACGCCGGAGTCACCCGGCTCTCGCTCGGCAGGAGGGCGTAGCGTTCATCCGCCAGTGTCAGCTCACATCGTCCCGGTGCCGATCGCGGCCGGGTTGGAAGGGTCCCCGTGAAGATCAAGAAGGCTGCGTCCCGCGCGCATCCGCCGCGTGACAAGCGCACGCGTCGGGCGCTCATCGAGCACGTGCACCCGGCGGTCATCGAACACGAGGCGAAGCGTGCCGCCGACGTGCAGCTCCGTGTGGCCGACGCGATCACCAGGTTCGCCGGGTCGATGCAGTTCGTCTATATCCACGCGATCGGGTTCGCCCTATGGATGATCTTCGTGGAGGCAAGCCCCTGGCCGACGCTGACGTTGGTCGTCTCGTTGGAGGCCATCTTCCTGTCCACCTTCGTCATGATCGGCCAGAACCGCCAGGGCGACTTCGCCCGGCGCAAGGCCGACCACGACTACAAGGCCCAGACAGTGGAGCTGCACCACAACACGGAGCTGACCCAGCTCATCCACGCGCTCACCGTCGAGATCCACGCCGCCGTCGTCGCGTCCCACGCGCGATCGGGATCCGGCCCGAGCGACGCCGAGTCACCCGGGCATGCCGGTCAGGTCAACCCCGCCGCCTCATGAAAGCCGGCCGGGTGCCCGGAGCCGTACAAGAAGCCAGAAGCACCTCTCGGAGCTGTGATCTCGCAGGCCCGCCCCTTTGAGAAGAGCGGGCCCGCGAAGCCACCTCTGTCAGTGCCTTCCGAGGAAGAACCCGGGGGTCCGGTCCTTCCAGGGCATGGCCTGTTCCAGTTGAGCGGCGATCCGGAACAGCACGTCTTCGCGACCGTAGCGGGCGACGATCTGCACCCCGATCGGCAGCCCGCTGTCGCTGTGGCCCAGCGGCAGGCTGATCGCGGGCTGACCGGAGATGTTGAACACCATGGCGAACGGGCCGTACTCGAAGATCGACTGCAGCCAGCTTGTCAGGGTGTGGCCGGGATCGTCGTAGCGCAGGGTGCCATGAGGCGCCGGGAGGCGGCCCAATGTCGGGGTGATGAGCAGGTCGTACTCGGTGAAGAACGCGCCCACCGACCGGGTCACCCGATTCTGCGCGCCGAAGGCGGCCATCATGTCCAGCGCGCTGTACTCCCTCGCCACCTGCAGAAGCCGCCTGGAGACGGCTTCCAGTCTGGCCGGGTCCGGTTGCCTCGGGGCCATGAGCAGGGGAGACGCGATCGCGACCGCTTCGGCCACCATGCTCTGCATGACCGCGTCCCAATCGAGGACCGGGCTCGCTTCGGTGACGGTGTGACCGGTCTCCTCCAGCACACGGCCGACCTGGACCGCCGCCGCGGCGACTTCGCCGTCCACCACCGCACCCGACCAGGCCTTGGTGGTCACGGCCACCCGCAGGGAGCCGGGGTCGGCCCCGACGTCGTTGGCATATCGGCCGCCCGGGGGCGGCGCGGTGTACTTGTCACCGACACCAGGCCCCTGGACGGCGTCCAGGAGATGGGCGGCGTCGCGGACGGTGCGCGTCAGGGCGAACTCGTACGCCATGCCGAGCATCGGTTCCCCCAGGTCAGGGCCGCATGGGACGCGGCCCCGGCTCGGCTTGAGCCCGACAAGCCCGCAGCAGGAGGCCGGGATCCGGATGGACCCGGCTCCGTCGCCGGCATGTGCGACGGGCACGGCGCCTGCGGCGACCAGAGCGGCCGCGCCACCGCTCGATCCGCCCACGCCCCGCTCCAGATCCCATGGGTTGCGGGTCGGTCCGTGCTTGACCGATTCGGTGGAGAAGCTGATCACCATCTCCGGCACGGTGGTCAGGCCCAGGGTGGCGAGGCCGGCGGCGCGGAAGCGCGCCATCAGATCACTGTCGCGCGGGGGGACGATGCCCGGCAGGCTTCGGCTCCCGAGGAAGAACGGGACCCCCTCCGCCACCGGACCATGGTCCTTGATCAGGAAGGGCACCCCGGTGAACGGCCCATCGTCGGAGTGGTCGAGCGCAGGCGAGAACACCGGCAGTGCCAGGCCGTTCACCTCCGCGTTCGCCGCGCTCAGGGCCTGTCGAGCGACGCTCTCGACCTCGCCGGCGGTGACCTCGCCCGCCCTGATCAGGTCACGAAGTCCTACGGCGTCGTACCGCGCGTACTCGTGGAGTTGCATGTCGGGAGTCCGTTTCTCGGCGTCTTCGACGCCGGCACATCGATCACAGCTGGATCCGTTGGGATCCCAGGTGGGTGAGCAGCGTGCGACAAGCCATCTAGGCCCAGGGGCGCTGCTGACGAACGGCCTGAACTGGGGCGATGGTCACTACGCCGGGCCGGTGGCTCTGAGTTGTCGTGGAACCGGCCTGGTCCGGGGGACCATCCCCTGCTGGTGATCGAAGTGTTACTACGCTCGCGACATGACGACCATGTTGGCAGCAGCCGCCCTCACCGTCGACTGAATTACCGTCGCCGGCGCTTACGCCGCGCGTAGGGTGAGCACGGTGATCTCGCTCGGCGCGAAGATCCTGAATGGCGGTCCCCAGAAACCGGTGCCCCGACTGGTGTAGAGCTGGGTCCGGTCGCCGTGCTGGCTCAGGCCCTGGACCGTGGGCTGGTCGAGGCGCACGAGGAAATGGAAGGGCCAGATCTGGCCGCCGTGGGTGTGTCCGGAGATCTGCAGGTCGACGCCGCGCGCGACGGCCGCGTCGATCTGCTTCGGCTGGTGGGCGAGCAGCAGTACAGGAAGGTCCGGGTCGGTGTCCGCCAGCGCGGCGGCATGGTCGGCGTGGTGACCGGGGCGCCCCGAGGACGCGGCGGTGGCGTCGTCGACGCCGGCGACGACGAGCCGGGAGCCGTCGCGCTCCACCACGATGTGCCGGTTGTGCAGGGGTTCCCAGCCGAGCTCCCGCATGTGGTCGAGCCAGCCCTGCGCCTCGCCGAAGTACTCGTGGTTTCCGGTCACGTACGTCCGGGCGAGCCGGGCACGGACGTCGCCCAGCGGCGCGGCCTGCTCCCGCCGTTCGGACACGGAGCCGTCGGCGATGTCGCCGGTGTGGCACACGATGTCGGCGTCGAGCTGGTTGACGGCCGCCACGACCCCGGCCGACCAGCGGGCCCGGTTGATCGGACCGTAGTGCGTGTCGGTCAGCAGGACGACCCGGAGGCCGTCCATGCCCGCGCCTAACCGGGGAATAGTGACGTCCACTCGCTTGACGCGGGGCACACGCATCGCCTCGGCGTACCCCCAGAGCATCAGCAGGAGCGACACGGCGGCGGTCGCGGCGGCGACGATCCGGGACCGGGCTGGGTCGGCGACATCGGCGATCACGAGTGCGAGCCGCAGCACGTTGCCGAGCAGAGCCCAGGCGAACAGCACCCAGATCACGCCGAGGATCGTGTCGCCCGTGCGCGCCGCCCAGTCCCGATGGCGGCTGCCGTGTCCGAGGTACATGAGCACGGGAAGCGCGACGAGCGCGCCGGCGAACATGATCGTGCCGGCGACAACGACGGCGGTCGGCCACCGCGTGTCCGCGATGACCAACGTCCACCACGGCAGACCGAACAGCAGCGCCAGGACGGCGATGATCGTCAGGCCGAACAGTAACGGCCGCAGCGATCGCCTGGCGGGCGCCGCCTGTGCCGCTTCACTAGCTGACACTGCTGAACTCCTCGGTCGTGGGGTGCGTGCATCATGACACCTCCGGCGTACTGCCGACCACACGCGCCGTTCACAAGGCATCGCCGCCCGCCGGAGCGGAGGGAGGCTACCTGCCCGTCTTAATGTGTTCGGCACAGCAGGTAGCGGCATCCGCGCGTAACCGCGGACTCAAGGGCAGCGAGACCTTCCGCAGGCTGCGGAAGTTCTCCACATCCAGCTCAAGCAAGCGCTGCGCCATCGCCTGCCCCTCTCCTCGTAGGCCACTCAACAAGCTGGCCTGTTCGGACGCGCCTCATCGACTCTCACGAACAGTTTGCACCTGCACGCAGGCATAACCTTTCACATGATCGTCTGCATGGCGGCCCGCGCAGGAGATCTCACGGCCGACCCACGGTGCGGCGGATCGGCTCCGCGCGTTAGCCGGATGGCGGGTACGGCGCGGCCGGCGGAGGTGCGGGTGGTCAGGGCGCGTCAGGGGCGACGTTGAACTCGTCGGCCTTCACGCCCTGGACGAAGGCGGCCCACTCAGACGGGGTGAAGAACAGCTTGGGGCCGTCGGGGTCCTTCGAGTCCCGTACGGCGATCAGCCTGCTGTGGCCACTCTTGTGGTCAGGGCCATCGACGTGGCGAGCCGTTCGATCAGGGCCGTCGGTCGCATCGGTCAGTTCGGCGATCTCGACGCAGTTACCGCCGTTGTCACCGGAGAAGCTCGACTTGCGCCAGCGCGCCATGCTCAGGTCCATCTTTCCTCCGCCGTTCTCTTAATCAAGTCAAGGGACATGTTCAGCGGTAGCGCCTCGGTCCGGATGCTTTCGAAACGCTCGATCGCTGCCGTGACATCCTCCGCGTCGCTGGTGGTGATGCCCCGGACGGCGGTCTCCGCGTAGAGTACGTCGCTTCCGCCATCCAGCGTCGCGATGACGAACCCTCCAAGCAACCCCGAGTGCATCCCCTGCGGGACAATCTGGACGCTCAGCCGTGAACCGGCCATCGAGATCAAGTGGTGAAGCTGCCCACGCATTACCTCCGGCCCTCCCATCGGCCGGTACAGGACTGCCTCGTCAATGACGCACCGGAAAGTCGGTGGTTGCGGGTCCTCACGGGTGAGGATGAGTTGCCTGTCCAGGCGTGCCGTCACGGCTGCCTCGTTGCCGCGCAGCAAGACCCGCGCGTACGCCTTGGTCTGGAGCAGGCCGGGGATCACGAGCGGTTCGTAGGTCCGCAGCGTGGTGGCGACCTGCTCCTTGTCGCGCCACTTGCCGAACCAGGAGGGGAAGACCTGTCCCTTCCGCCAGTCGAGCAGGCGATGCAGGGCCCCGCCCGTGGTTAGGGCGTCGTCGCAGGATTGGGCGAATTCCGGGCTGGCGGGGAGTTGGCCGGTTTCGATGCCGCTGATCAGGGACTCGCTGAAATGGACCTTCTGGGCGAGCTGAGCCTGGGTCAGCTTCGCCTCCTGCCTGTAATGGCGCAGCTCCCTGCCCCATATCGCCTGTGGTGAGTAGGAATCGACCACAACGCCTCCCTTGTCGGAGTTCAACGACATGGCTCTGGCCTTCAAATGTCGGCCTTGGTAACGAAATCCGTACTCACAGTAGTCGGATCTCGGCAGTCTGGACGTGAAATTCCGAGACCGGGAGAACGTCGATGACCGAGGCAATCGAGGCCCGAACGCTGGTGGCCGAATATCGCTACACGCCGGACCGGCTCGTTCCCGTCCTGGGTGAGAAGTGGCTGCCGCGTGACACGAAATGCGTTGCCTCCGCCCGGCGGTTCGTGCGCGATGTGGCCATCGATTGGGACGCGGCCGAAGACGTTCCGGAAGTCGCCGAACTCCTGGCGTCGGAACTCATCACCAACGCACTCACGCACGGGTCAGTCGGTGTCCCCGCGACGAGCACGATTCGTGTCACGGTCAGCAGGGAGAAGGAACTACTCGTCGTGGACGTCCACGACCCCAGCAGCAAGCTTCCACGGCTACGCCAGGCCGGCCAACTCGACCTCCGTGGCCGGGGACTCGCCATCGTGCAGACGTTCTCTCACCACTGGGGCTGGGCGCTCACCCCGTACGGCAAGTCCGTGTGGTTCCAACTCCTCGCCTGGCCAACGACCTCCGGCGGAGGGCCAGCGCATGGTCTGGATTCCTGAGGTCTCTTCCCGCATCGATCATGACGATAGTGCTGTCATCCGCGCGAAATAACAGCACTATTGTCATGGTCAATTTCGCTCGTGCCCCCCAGTGCGGCCGTTGAGAGTTCGAGGCCGTCTCTTGACTTTCGGAATCGCAGGCGCCTGGTGCTCCAGTGCCTGCCGCGGCGCGGCCTTGCTCCAACGTACGGCTTCCTGGGAATCGGCCCTCCGGCCTGCAATGCTTCTCGATGCGACGGGGGCGGGCCATTGGGGGAGAGGTCATGGAAAGGGGCATTGACGCGGCTTTCGAGCGGTTCGCCAGTCGTCGTGCGCTTCTCAATGCTTTCTCTGACCTGGCCGTCCTCGCGGCCACGAGTCAGGCGGGACCGGCGATCTTCGCTCGGCGTCGCCTGACCGGCTACCCGTTCACGCTGGGGGTGGCGTCCGGCGATCCGGGACCCGATGGCGCGGTGCTGTGGACGCGGCTGGTCCCCGAGCCGCTTGGAGAAGCTCCCCTTTCCGGCCCGGTGAACGTGGACTGGCAGGTGGCGACCGACTCCGCGTTCAGCCAGGTCGCCCGGGAGGGCACCGCCACCGCCTTCCCGGAGCTGGCCCACTCCGTTCACGCCGAGGTCGTGGGCCTTGAGGCGGACAAGGAGTACTTCTACCGATTCCGGGCGGCAGGGGAGATCAGCGCTACCGGCAGGTTCCGTACCGTGCCAGATCGAGCCGCCCAGGCGCTGACGTTCGCGTTCGTGTCCTGCCAGAAGCGCACCGCCAGTGGGAGATACTCCTCCTACCTCGGATTGATCGACGAGGGCGTCAACCTGGTCGTACATCTTGGCGACTACATTTACGAGAACCGGGACATCCGCGGGCTCGCCGACTACCGGGCCCTGTACGCGCTCTACAAAAGCTCCCCTGACCTGCAGGCCGCCCACGCCGCCTGTCCCTTCGTAGTGACCTTCGACGATCACGAGGTGGAGAACAACTACGCCGGCTACCACTCTTCGAACCCAGCCGACACGATGGCCCTGCGCCGGCGACGGGCGGCCGCGTACCGGGCCTGGTACGAGCACATGCCGGTGCCCGCGACCGCCCTGCCGTACGGATCGAAGACGCGGGTGCATCGCCGGATCGGATTCGGCGATCTGGCGGCCTTTCACGTGCTGGACACCCGCCAGTACCGCGACGCGCCGCCCTGCGCGCCGGGGATGGAGCCCTCGATCGACAGCGGCCTCGCCGTTCCCCTGTGCACGGGCCGGGAGGATCCCGATCGTCACATCCTCGGCGCGGACCAGGAGCAGTGGCTCCGGCGCTCGCTCACCGGCTCCACGGCGAGATGGAACGTGCTGGCCAACAGCGTGATGATGGCCGACTTCTCCACCGGCGGCCCGGTGAGCCCGCGCCTGTCCGGCGACACATGGGCCGCCTATCCGGCGGCTCGCGGCCGCCTTCTGCGCTTTCTGCGGGACAACCGCGTCAGCAATCCCGTCGTCATCACCGGCGACGCGCATGCCAACTTCGTGAACGATCTCCGGCTCGGGCCGGGGGACATCGTGGCTCCGGAGTTCGTCGGCACATCGATCAGTTCTCCGGCCAAGGGCCAACTGCTCACCGAAGAGCAGCTCGGCGCCAACCCCCACTGTCGCTACTACAGCGGTGACTGGCGGGGATATATCCGATGCGACCTGACGCACGGTCGCGCGACCATGACGCTGCGGGTCGTCGTCGACCCGGCCTCACCCGCCGCCCAGCCCGTGACCCAAGCGGTCTTCGAGGTGCTCGACGGTGACCATTACGCCGAGCGCCTGGACTGATCTCAGCACCCGCGCTCTCATTGAGTGGGCCGCCGCATCCGGGTGCATGCCGCACCCCGGGTGCAGGGCCTCCGCCGCGAAGCGGACCACCATCGACGAGCCTCGTGAAAGGTGGAACAGATGCACACAGAATCCGTCGAACTGGGGTCGCCCGCGTCAGCGGGAGCCATCCCGGACTATCCGATGGCACGGACGGCCCACTGCCCCTTCGACCCGCCCCCGCGACTGCGAGAGGTACAGTCCGAGACGGCGATCAGCAAGGTCCGGTTGTGGGACGGCAGCACCCCCTGGCTGGTCACTCGCTACGCCGACCAGCGCGCCCTGCTCGCCGATCCGCGGATCAGCGCCGACATCACACTGGCGGGCTACCCGCACCCTAGCGCGGGCCTCGCCGTGCGGACGGGGCAGACGCGAAGCTTCGTCGGCATGGACGACCCCGAGCACGCCCGGCTGCGCCGTATGGTGACAGCCCTGTTCACCGTCAAGCGGGCCGAGACGCTGCGGCCGGCGATCCAGCGGATCGTGGACGGCCTGATCGACGGCATGCTGTCCGGCCCGAAGCCGGTCGACCTCGTCGAGGCGTTCGCCCTGCCTGTGCCGTCGCAGGTGATCTGCGAACTGCTCGGCGTGCCGTACGCCGACCACGACTTCTTCCAGGAGAACAGCAGGATCATCGTCAGCCGTGACCAGGCGCCGGAAAGGAGCGCGGCGGCCCAGAGCGAGCTGATCGGCTACCTTGACCGCCTGGTCGCCGCGAAGCTCGCCAACCCCGCCCAGGACCTGCTGTCGAAGCTGGCCGTCGAGCAGGTCGCGATCGGGAACCTGTCCCAGCGCGAAGCGGCGGCCATGGGCATGCTGTTACTCGTCGCAGGCCATGAGACCACCGCGAACATGATCGCGCTCGGCACGCTGGCGCTCCTGGAGCACCCCGGCCAGCTCGCCGCGCTGCGCGACGGTGACGACCCCGTGCTCATCGCCGGTGCGGTCGAGGAGCTGCTGCGCTATCTGACCATCCTCCAGTCGGGACGGCGCAGGGTCGCCCTTGCGGACATCGACCTCCACGGCCAGGTCATTCACGCGGGGGACGGGGTCATCTTCCCCTCCGACGCGGGCAACCGGGACGAGGAGGTGTTCACCGATCCCGACCGGTTGGACGTCCACCGCGACGCGCGCGGGCACCTGGCCTTCGGCTTCGGGGTGCACCAGTGCCTGGGGCAGGCGCTGGCCAGAGTCGAGCTTCAGGTCGCGTACGGCACGCTCTTCCGGCGCGTCCCTGGCCTGCGGCTCGCCGTCGGCCTCGACCAGGTGCCGTTCAAGCACGACGGGCTGGTCTACGGCGTGTACGAGCTCCCCGTGACCTGGTGATCACAACTCTGGCCGTGATCATCAGCTCGGCCAGCGGCGGGTTCGCCGGTGCGATCATCCTGTACGAGCCCCTGCGCGCGCTGCGGCACCGTGGCCTGCTCACGATGTCGCTGACCGCGCTCTGCTACAGGCGTTCTTCACCGTCCTCGGCTACGCGCCGTTCCCGATGGGCCTCGACGCCATCCAGCTCGGCCTCGTCTTCACCGGCTGGGGCGTGCTGGTCGCGATCTTCGCCGTTTTCGGGGCCCCGTGGCTGCAGAGGCGTTTCGGCATCGCCCGCACGCTGTACGCCAATCTTGCTCTGTTCGCCGTCACCGTGCTGGTCATCGCGATCTGGACGACGCACCCGGCCGTGCTGATCGCCGCCGTCGTCGTGGCGGGCATCTTCATCGGCGTGAACAACACGGTCACCACGCAGGCCGTCATGACCGTCTCTTCGGTCGAGCGCCCGATCGCCTCGGCCGCCTACGGGTTCGTCCGCTTCATCGGTGGCGGCCTGGCCCCCTTCGTCGCCGGCAAGCTGGTGGAGTACACCAACCTGCACGTCCCCTTCTACATCGGAGCCGGGGTGCTCGTCCTCGGCATCCTCATCCTCTCCACCGCGCACAAGCATCTCGTCCACGCCGAGCGCGTACCTTCAGCAGTTGACCCCAATGACGTGCCCGCCGTCGGGCACGTGCTCCTCGGATCCGTTGAACACGGCGGAGTGGGACGGATGATGGCCGAGCACGCCAACCAGATCGGGGCACGGGTCGTCGTGATCGGAGCTCCGGCCCATGGCGGGATCGCCGCCATGATGGACGCCAGCGCCAGCCACGAGCTGGAACGGCACGCACAGTGCCACATCCTCATCGTCAAGCCCACACTCGCGAGGACCGGCAGCGCGGCCGTCTGATCTCAGGGAAGACAGCCGACGTACGCGAGGGCCTGCTTGAGCAGGACGCCGTGCCCGCCGGTCATCTCCTGCTGAACCATGGGCGACGCCGCCTCCTCCGGAGTGAACCAGACGAGGTCGAGAGCGTCCTGCCGGGGACGGCAGTCGCCCGCTACCGGCACCACATAGGCCAAGGACACCGCGTGCTGCCGAGGATCGTGGTACGGCGTGACGCCCTGTGTGGGGAAGTACTCGGCGATGGTGAACGGCTGGGGAGAGGGCGGGACGCGAGGAAGCGCCGTTGGGCCGAGGTCCTTCTCCAGGTGGCGCATGAGCGCGTCACGGACACGCTCGTGGTGCAGCACCCGGCCGGAGACGAGGGCGCGGCTGACCGTCCCGTCCGATCCGATGCGCAGCAGCAGGCCGACATGCGTGACCACTCCCGCCTCGTCGACTCTCACCGGCACGGCGTCGACGTAGAGGATCGGCATCCGCGCGCGGGTCAGTTCGAGCTCTTCGGGACTCAGCCAACCGGGCGTGGTTTCGGTCATTTCGGTCATTGGCCGATCGTACTTCCCTGCCCGCTCACCTTGCGAGATTGCCGGCCATCGCGGGTCAGGGCGTTTACATCGACCGTCTCGGCGATCTGATAGAGCGGCTTCAAAGACTGGCGGCGGACGCCAGAAATTCGCCACGAAATTCCTCAGATTTATCATCCAGGAAGTGATCCGTCATCACGAGATGGCCGCGCGAAAGCCCTGAAGCCAGGTGTCCCCGCAAGTGTCCCGGACCGCTGCCGGTGGACGCCGTACGTGTCGGACGCCAAGGGGCTGGCCATCGGCGTGTTCGAGACCCGGGCCGTCGCCTATCTGCAGTGATCGCCATGGCGTGACCGGCGCGTGGCCGTGCTGGGAGCGGCACGACCACGCGCGATCGGAAACGTCAATCCGCGAGCGCCCCGTGGCTGTGCGCGGAGCCGGTCGCGGCGGTGCGGGCTGTCGCCGTGGTCCGGGTGTCCGGCCCGGGCAGGTCACGGCTGTACGCGTAGGCCACCGCGGCGGTGGCGATGGCCCCGGTGTTGAGTGCGAGGGCCTTGTCGTTGATGTTCGAGATCGAGTCGCATGCCTGGTGGTAGCACGAGTCGTAGGCCTGGCCGGCCGTACCGCCGAACAGCGCCTGCTCCTGCGGCGTCTTGATGCCCTCGGCTCCGGTGAACAGGCCGCCCGCGGGGATTCCGGCGGCGATGAACGGCCCGTAGTCCGAGCGTCCGTCGAAGTCGGTGCCCACGTGGCCCTGCCGTACGGTGTCGAAGTACTTTTCGAAGAGCTTTTCGATCTCGTCCGAGCCCGCCGGGCCCGCCGGGGCGCCCGTGGCGTCGGAGTCGTCCCCGTCGTAGATCTTCAGCGCGTAGTTGGGGGAGGCGACCATGTCGAAGTTCAGGTACAGCTTGATCTTGGCCTGCTCCTCCGGCGACAGGTTGGCGACGTAGTGCTCCGAGCCGAGCAGGCCCAACTCCTCGGCGCTCCAGAAGGAGAAGCGCAGCTTGTTCCGGGTGGGGAGCCCGCCGAGCTTCGACGCGATCTCCAAGATCGAGGCGCTGCCCGAGCCGTTGTCGTTGATGCCCGGCCCGGCGGGCACGCTGTCGAGATGGGCGCCGAGCTGGACGATCTTGTTCGGGTCTCCCCACTTCGAGTCGGCGATGATGTTGTGGGTCGTGCGGATCTCGCTGGTGGTGTCGGTCTTCACTCGGACGACCGTGCCCGCCGCGCCGGCCAGCTCCTGGCCGACCGCGAAGCTGGCCCCTACCACCGGGATCCTGACCGTCGGCTCGCCCAGAGTGCCCTGGAGAGTGTCGGTGCGGCCGGGCTGCCCCTCGTTGAGGATGATCGCCGCGGCCGCGCCCGCCGCCTGGGCGTTCTCCGCTTTGACCTGGAAGGTGCAGGTGCCGCGCTGGAGCAGGGCGATGTTGCCCGGCGTGAACGAGGCGAAGTCGGCGGGCTCGCACCCGGAGTTGGAGCTGCTCGGCGCGGGGCCGGGCGGCAGCACCAGGTCGACGTTCTGGACGGTGGCCGTGACATCGCCGGACCCCGAGTAGGTCATGGTGGCGAAGTCCCCGACGGCGCTGCCGTCGGGCGGGGTGGGGGCGTAGGTCTTGGGGGACGGGGAGATCCGCTGTAGGACGGCGGTGGAGTTCTCCCGGAAGTACGGGAACTCGAACGGCTGCACGGTCACCTTGTAGCCGGCCTTCTGTAATTGGCCCGCCACGTAGGCGCGTGAGGCGTCGAAGCCGGCGGTACCCGCGGCGCGGGTGCCGCCGTTGGCGTTGGCGATTTCCTGCAGCTTCTGGAGGTGCTTCTTGATGCCGGCCACGGCCACCGATCGCGCCACCTGTGCGGGGTCGGGGTCCGCGCTCGCGGGTGCGGTCAGCGCGAGGGGAAGCATGAGCGAGGCCGCCGCGGTGGCGACTCCCGCTCTCATGCCGAGGGTGATGCGCATTGGGCTCTCCTTCGGGTCCAATGACAGGGTTCCTCTGGTAGGCACTGATCGCGAAACTAACCGCTGCCGGGCCATCGGTGAAGGCCCTATATGTGGCCGGGGCCTAGCGGCGGTTGTCCTGGGTCCACATCGCGACGGCGAGGGCGACCCGGTCCTCGAAGCGCAGCGGGTTGCGGCCGGTCACCGCCTCGATCCGGGCGAGCCGGTGCCGGAGGGAGTTGACGTGCAGGAAAAGCGCCCGTGAGGTGGCTCCCACGGAGCCGTCGCAGTCGAGGAACACCCGCAGCGTGTCGACCAGCCGCGTGCCGGCCCGGCTCCTTCCCGACGAGAAGGCCGGAGAACGTGGCCAGATCTTCAGGACGGACGACCCCGCCGCGCCGCCGGGCCAGATCGAGCGCCGCCCGTCGGCTGCTCAGGGAGAGCAGGCGTCCGGTCTCCTGGCGGTCGTGTTCTTCGTCGCGGGCCGGGGCGAGCCGCTCGGCGAGCCATTCGGTGAAGCTGACGAACGGCACCTCCTGCGGCACCTCGAACTGCGGCAGCCCGAGCCGATCACAGGCGACGCGCAGCGCATCGGGAACCGCGGCGGTGACATCGCCCGTGCCGTACACGCTGCCCGCCCGGCGGCTGGTCACACCGGAGGAGGTCGCCCTGGATCCGCCTACCTGGCGCTGTTCCTGATGAGGATCAGCGTGACCACGGTGACGATCGCCACGGCCGCGAGCGTGACGGCGAGGATCTTGGCGGTGCTGTACGGCCGCCGCCCGATCACCTCGCCGGTGTGGGCGTTCACCATCACGTTCCAGCTCTTGCCGCCGTGGAGATAGCTCAGGAACCAGACGGGCAGCAGCACCAGCTTGAACGCCACGTCGGAGTAGCGGGTGCCGACCGAGTGGACCCGCTGCTCGTCTCCTCCGATGTCGTCGCGGCAGTCGGACTCGATGACCGGGGACATCTGTTCCTTGGCCAGATCGAGGCCGTCCTCCGGCTCGATGTCGTAGCGCACGGTCTGGAAACCCGCCAGATAATGCTCCTGGTACGGAATCACCTGGTCCAGTGGCCAGGGGGTGAGCTTCTCCAACTGCTCTGAGGCCACCCGGGTCGTACCGGCGACGAGCACGTCGTCGAAGGCGCGCGAAACCGTGCCGGAGGCATGCGACCAGCGGGTCCGCATGACCTGGCGGGTCTCCGTCCGGGTCTCGCCGTTCGTCGTGACGGTGTACTCCTCGGTCTCCCAGTAGTGGTCGCCCCGCTGGCCGGTGTAGTCAGAGATCGTGTCCGCGTCGTATGTCCAGTACGGCAGGTAGGTCCCCTTGAAGGTCTCGGCCTCGGTCACCTTCTTGAGGGTGGAAGGGGCGAACCAACGAGAGGACGTCCAGGTGCGCAGCGCGGCGCGGGCGCCGTTCCGGTCGAGGCCGAAGGGGACGATCGCTTCGGGCGTGATCCGCCCGGTGGCTCCCGCATCGGCCACCAGCGGCGTGGCGCAGAACTGGCACCGTTCGGACAGCGTGTCGCTTTCCGTACGCGCCTGGCAGCCTGGGCAGACGAACAGCCGCGCCGCGCCGGCCGGTTCCCGTGATTTGAGCGGCATCTGGGCCAGCTCGGCGTAGCCGTGCTCGCGCACTCGCCGCGCGGCGGGCGCGATGGGCTGTTCCCGCTTGCAGTACGGGCAGCGCATGGCACTGGTGCCCGGGGCGTATTCCAGGGTGGCCCCGCACGACTGGCACGGGTAGGAACGGGCGGTCGCTGCGGCGGTGGCGTCAGGGTCGGACAAGGCCGGTCCTCCGGAGGGAAAGGGGAGCGCGAGGCGGCCTCAGACCTGCGGGGGCAGGGGCGGCGGGGTGCCGGCCATCAGCTGGGTCAGCTCGGGCACCTGGCCGGCCGGGAGCCAGGCGGGCATGCCCGCCCGCCAGACCAGGGTGGCGCCGGTCAGCGCACCCCCGCCCACGAGGCCGGAGAGCGAAGTGAGGTCGTACGGCCCCTGCTGCCGGCCGTCCACCGCGACGTACCACTGCACCTGCGGTGGAAGCGGCGGCGGGCCGACCGCCGCGGCGACCGGATTGGCCGGGACCGCTTGCGGGGCCGTTTGAGGGGTTACCCCGGCAGCCAGGCGCTGCCCGACGGCCATTCCCAGGCCAAGACCGATGCCTTCGCCCGCGCCTCCGGGGTTGCGGGCCGCGTCAGCGATCGCGTTCGCGGTCTGGAACCGGGTGTACTGGTCGAGATCGCCCGCGATGCCGATCCGGGTGCGGGTGTCGATCGCCGCCTCGACCTCCGCGGGCAGGGAGATGTTCTCGATGACGAACGTCGGCACCGATACGCCGACCGGGGCCAGTTCTTCACTGACGACGGCCGCCAGCCGGACGCCCAGAGCGTCCTGCCGGCCCGCCAGGTCGAGCACGGGGACGTTCGCGGTGGCCAGCGCGTTCGCCAGCCGTCCGACGACCAGCTGCCGCAGGTATTCCCGCACCTCCTCGGTGCGGAACCGCGGGTCGGTCCCGGCCAGCTCCCGCAGGAGGGCGGCCGCGTCGGTGATCTGTACCGAGAGCGCGCCGAACGCCCGCAGCCGCACCATGCCGAATTCCGGGTCGCGTACGATGACCGGATTCTGGGTGCCCCACTTCAAATCAGTGAACTGGCGGGTGTTCACGAAGTAGACCTCCGCCTTGAACGGCGAGTGGAAGCCGTACTTCCAGCCTTTCGACGTGGCGAGCAGCGGGAGGTTCCTCGTTTCGAGGACGTAGGTGCCGGGGGTGAAAACGTCGGCGATGCGGCCCTCGTTGACGAAGACGGCCGTCTGCGATTCCCGGACCACCAGCCGGGCGCCCATCTTGATTTCGTTCTCGTAGCGCGGGAAACGCCAGACAATGGTGTCCCTGCTGTCGTCCGTCCACTCGACGATATCGACGAACTCACCGCGGATGCGGTCCATCAAGCCCACGTTTCCCCCGTCGTCACTTCGTAAATGCCGAGCGGCCCGTGCTCAGCGCCGCCGACGACCATAACAAGTGCCACAAACAACGACCAGACCCTGTTTCCGGCTCGCCATGACCAGGGTCGACGCGCTTGGTGATCGAGGCGCCGCCACTTAGGAGGACTTGACGGGGGTTGTAGTAGCGTGCACAGGTCCCGCCGTGTTCAGCCGGGCGGGCCAAGAAAGTGTGAGGCTGTGATGAGCCTTCTCGGGGTGCCGCTTCTCGTCGGGACGATCGTGCTGACGGTCGCGGTGACGGTCGCGTCCGTGTGGATCGGTGGCCGGCTGCGCGGGCCGGCGCTGTCGCAGGGGGTGCGGCGAGCGGCGCTGGTCCTCCTCTGCCAGGTATGCGCGGTGCTCACCGTCGCGGTCGTCGTCAACGACCAGTTCGAGTTCTACGCCACGTGGGACGACCTGGCCGGTTCCAGCACCGGTGACGCGGCAGACGCTCTCGTGCCGCTGACGTCACCCGGGCACGGGTTCCATGCCTCGACAAGCCAGAGATTCGTGCCGTTCGGCCAGGACGGAGTGCGGGTCGTCGACTACGACGGGCCGAGAACGCACATCAAGGCACCGGTTTACGTGTGGCTGCCGCCGCAGTACGGCCAGCCTGCTCACAGGCACGAGCTGTTCCCTGTGATCGAGTTGCTGCCCGGTTATCCCGGACCCGTCCACAACTGGTTCACCATGCTCAACATCACCGGGCTTCTCACTCAGGAGATGGCGAGGGGCACGACGCGGCCGGCCATCCTCGTCGCTCCCACGATGCAGCTGGCACCAGGTCTTGACACCGACTGCACCGACATCCCGGGCGGCCCCCGCGCGGAGACCTGGGCCGCCGAAGACGTCCGTGACATGGTGACCGCCAACTTCCGCGCTCGCAAGGACGGGGCGGGCTGGGCCGCGATGGGATATTCGGAGGGCGGTTTCTGCGCGGCCAAACTCGCCGTCCAGCATCCCGCGCAATTCGCGGCCGCCGTCAGCCTGTCCGGATACTTCACGCCGACCGCCCAGGCCGTAACACGATCGCCCGCTCTGTTGAAGGCCAACGATCTGCTCCAGGTGCTGGGGAAGCGCCATCCGCGGGTGTCGCTGCTGGTCATGGGCACCCGTCAGGACTCCGACACGGCACCGGACATCATGCGGCTGCGTCAGGTCGTTCGTGCCCCGACCCGGGTCTTCTCGTCCATCCTCCCCACCGGGGGCCACAACTACGGCATATGGAGCTCCATGCTGCCGGCGGCCCTCAAGTGGATCTCCAGTGAGCTGCACGACCCCCGTCGGCTCCATTAGTGACCTGTGGCAGAGGACGTGCTGTCGTTCAACGGACGTGACGTCGGCTCCCGTCGCTCACGGCGTGTCCAGGCGCGAATCGCGCGCCGGGCGCGGTTCCGGGCGCGAGCGACCCTCCTCTCCGTGATCGCAATCCTGGGCGTCCTGCTCGACCTCCCGTCCGCCGGAGTGACGCGGAGCGGCACGGCGGCCCAGGTGACGACCGTGGTGGGGCTGGGCGACTCGGTGCCGGCCGGGTCCGCGTGCGACTGCAGCAGCTACGTATCGCTGATCGGCGAGGCCCTCGCGGCGAAGCAGGGCATGGACGTCGTCAGCGACAACCTCGCCACCGCCGGGCTCACCACCCAGGGCCTGCTCGACCAGATCGAGGGCGACTCCGCGCGGGAGACCCTGCTCTCCGCCGACCTGACGATCATCACGATCGGGGCCAACGACTTCGACAGCGGCGCCATCGAGGACGACGACTGCGGGCCGAGCGCCGGCATGGCCTGCTACAAGGACGATCTGGTACGGCTACGCGTCAACATGGACGCCATCTTGGCCAAGGTGCGCTCACTGCAGACGCGGCCGGGAAGCCGGATCCTCGTGACCGGTTACTGGAACGTCTTCATGGACGGCGCCATGGGCAGGGCCGAAGGGGAGAGGTACGTCACCAACAGCGACAGTCTCACACGGGCGGTGAACGACACGCTCGCCGCGTCGGCCCAGGCCGCGGGCGCACGGTATGTCGATCTGTACACGCCGTTCAAGGAATACGGCGCGACCGGGGACGACACCACCCTCCTCGCCGCCGACGGCGACCATCCCGCCGCCACCGGCCACCAGTTGATCGCACGCCAGGTGCTCTCGGCCCTTCAGCGGTAGCCGTGCGCACGCCGCCGGCTCACTCGTTCGCGGCACCGGTTTTGTCATCCCCGTGCTCTAGTCTCCCGACCAATTGATCAAGTCTGGCTTATCTGGAGAGTGCGGACATGACCTATCTCGAGCTGTCCGAAGACGGCGGCGGGTCACACAAGTTCTACGAGACGACCGTGTCCGGGACACAGGTGACGATCACCTACGGGCGCATCGGCGAGGCCGGTCAGACCAAGGTCTCCACCTTCCCGACGGAGGAGAAAGCGCAGGCCGCGGCGGCCAAGAAGGTCGGTGAGAAGCTGCGCAAGGGGTACGCGCCGGCCGTACGCGGCGTACGGCAGCCAAGGGCGGTCACCCGCAGGACCATCGCCAGCACCCGCTCCACCGCCCAGCAGGCGCCTGTCCTGTGGCGCTTCAACAGCGGCGCCTCCGCGTTCGGCATCTTCGTGGACGAGGAGCGCTGCTGGGTCGGCAACCAGCGCGGCGACGTGTACACCGTCACCCACTCCGGCACGGTAACGGGCCGCTTCCGGCTGCCGGACGGCGTCAAGTGCATCGTGGCCGACGACTTCTGGATCTACGCGGGCTGCGACGACGGCAAGGTGTACGACCTGAGTGGCAAGGTGCCCAGGGCGGCCTATGAGATCGCCGCCGAGGTCGACATCTACTGGCTTGACATCCACGACGGAATTCTGGGCGTCTCCGACCGGGATGGGCGGATCACCACGATCGACTACGAGGACGAGTTCCAGTGGTCGCGCACGGGCCAGGGCAAGGCCGGCTGGATGGTCAGGTGCGACGAGGACGCGGTTTACCACGGCCACTCCGGCGGCGTCGCCCGATACGACGCCGCCGACGGCAGCCCCGTCTGGCAGACGCCGGTGGCGGATCAGGTGCTGTTCGGCTGGCAGGAGGAGCACGCGGTCTACGCCGGCACGGCCCGCCGCACGGTCCACCGCCTGTCCAAGAGCGATGGGGCCGTCGAGGCCGTCTACCAGTGTGACGGCCCCGTCTACTCCTGCGCGACCTCGCCCGAGGGGCGTTACGTCTTCGCCGGTGACAGCCACTCCTCTGTGTACTGCTTCGCCGCCTCGGGAGAGCGGCTGTGGAAGCTCGGCACGGGCTGCGGGTCGGCCTTCTCCATGCAGTTCCTTGACGACCGCCTGTACATCGTCACCACCGACGGCTCTCTGGCCTGCATCGACGCGAGCGAGACGGCCATCGCGGCTGCCCGGGAGGGCACCGTGCCGGAGCCCGTCGACGTGAAGGCGGCGGCGTCGCTGGCGGCGGTGGAGCCGTCCCTCGTGTTGGAGACGGTCACCCACGCCGGGGACGGCGTGGTCGTGGAGTGCGTGCGGGAAGGGGAGCGGCTGCGAGTCCGCGTCGTCAGCCCTGGTTACGAGTTGTGGAATGTGCAGTTCCCCAAGGAGATCCGGGAGGTGGGCGCGCGCTACCTCGTCGAGGGTGTGCACCCTTCGGGGCGAGGCGGCTTCTATCGCACCTTCGGTGAGATCAGAAGGCTGGTCTGAGAGCAGCGGTGGTGGCTCCCACGTCCCCGGGTGCTATCTGTTCATGCGGGGCGTGCTCGACCTCGGCGGTACGGTGGGACCTGTCGAAGCCGACTCGAGTGATCCAGCAGGGCTGTCGGTGACAGCCCTGCCGGAGTCGGCGCACACCGTGCACGTGCTGGTCGACGCTTCCCGTCCGACCGGTGGTATAGGTACCGATTCCGCACGGGCGAAACCTACAGCCGCGTCCGACGGATCCGGACGATGCCTCCTCCGGGGGCCAAGGCTGGCCGCTTAACCGGTGATGATTCCGGGGTCGCTCATGCTCGGCTTGCCGGTCTCGACGTGTCCGGCCACGCGTCGGAGGAACGTGGGGTCCTGGTCGGAGGTGACTTTCAGGTCATACCAGCCGTAGCTGTCGGTCAGGGTCGCGGAATGCGTCACGCTGGCGTGAGGCTGGAGCCGGTACGTCGCCGGGCCGGCGTTGCCGTACGCGTCCGTGACGGTGACTCCGCAGGAGGTGCCGCCGCGGTTGGTGAGCGTCAGCGTGACACCACTGAGGCCGGTGTCGTAGCGGACGCTGACCTCGGGATCCGCCGGGCGGGATCCCCCCGCGCCGGCCACATGGCCGCGGAACGTGCGCAGGAAGCCATTGGGTCCGAAGACCGACAGGTCGTACGCGCCCTGGCTCTGTCGCGATGGAGCCCAACTGTTAGAGAGGGTCTTGCCCGCTTCCACGGTGTATGTCCAGGGACCGCCCATGCCATTGCCGGAGGTCACGTAGAACGTCGCGCCGACCAGGCCTCGGCTGGCGAAGTCGATCGAAAGGGATCCGCCCACGGGATCGGTCCTGCCCTCCACGCCCAGGTCGTACGGCAGGGCCCGTGCGGGGCGAAGCCCGGCTTCCTGCTTGGGCAAGGCGGGGTTGGCGGGGGGCTTCGGCACGTAGTCGCTATGCCGCTGCCGGTCTGGCGGAGCGTAGCCCCTGGTGTCCGGAAGGGCCGTCAGGGTCGTGTCCGACTGCGCGAAGTCGAACGCCGCGGTGAGATCGCCGCACACAGCGCGCCGCCAAGGGGAGATGTTCGGCTCATGCACTCCGAATCTCCTTTCGACGAACTGGATGATCGAGGTGTGGTCCAACACCTGGGAGCACACCCAGCCCCCCTTGCTCCAGGGCGAGACAACGATCATCGGAACACGCTGGCCCAGGCCATACGGGCCGCCGACGTAGCCGCCGCCCGTCCTGTAGATCTCTCCGCTGACGTCCGCGGTCGACAGCCCCTGGGTGCGGGACCCCGGTGGGTAGGGAGGAACGACGTGGTCGAAGAATCCGTCGTTCTCGTCGTACGTGATGAGCAGGACGGTTTTGCTCCACACGTCAGGATTGGCCGTCAGCGCATCCAGCACCTGGGCGATGTACCAGGCGCCGTAGTTCGCCGGCCAGTTCGGGTGCTCCGTGTACGCCTCGGGCGCGGCGATCCAGGAGACCTGGGGTAGCCGGTTGTTGAGGACGTCGGCCTTGAGGATGTCGAAAAAGCCACCCCCGGCCTTGACGTTCGTTCCCGTGCGGGCCTTCTCGTAGAGCGGGTCGCCGGGCTGGGCGTTGCGGTACTTGTTGAAGTACAGCAGGGAGTTGTCGCCGTAGTTGCCGATGTAGGGGTCACCGGTCCAGCCCCAGGATCCGTTCGCGTCCAGACCGTTGCCGATGTCCTGGTAGACCTTCCACGAGACGCCGGCCTGCTCCAGCCGCTCGGGATAGGTGGTCCAGTCGTAGCCGAGCTCGTTGTTGCCGAGCACCGGACCGCCCCCGGTGCCGTCGTTGCCGGTGTAGCCGGTCCACATGTAGTAGCGGTTCGGGTCCGTGGACCCGATGAACGAGCAGTGGTAGGCATCACAAACGGTGAATGCGTCTGCAAGCGAGTAATGGAACGGAATATCGTCCCGCGTGAGATAGGCCATGCTCGTGGCGGTTTTGGCGGCGATCCACTGGTCGTACTTGCCGTTGTTCCAGGCCTTGTGGCCGCCGTTCCAGTCGTGGTTGAGGTCCTGCAGGAACTGCATGCCCAGGTTGTCGGCCTTGGGATGGAAAGGCAGGATGTCCCGCGTACCGGAGGACTGGTACCAGACCGGCTTCCCGCTGGGCAGCACGACGGGCCGCGGGTCCCCGAATCCACGTACACCTCGAAGAGTGCCGAAATAATGGTCGAAGGATCGATTTTCCTGCATCAGAACGATGATGTGCTCTACATCCTGCAGGGTTCCGGTCCGAGTGGCGGGCGCGATGGCGGCGGCGCGGGCGATGCTGTCCGGCAGCAGCGATAAGGCGGCGGTGCCGCCCGCGAGCTGCAGAAAACGTCGGCGATCAATCTTCGGCACGGCAGGCCCTTCTCCTATGACGGCGCATTGACGGTTGGCGAACCAATCGTCGGCAGGTGATCGCGAACGTTTCGCGACAGATGTGGAACGCCATTCGGAAGGCCGTCTGAACGCCTCGCCCGGCCCGATCCGTCTGCCTCGTCTCTGGCGCCCGGCCGTACGACCCGCGACACGCGGCCGCCGCTACATCTGGGGTTGAGCGCTCGGCACCCGACGTGTGACTTCGGTGGGTGACCAGTCGCGCTGGACGAACTGGTCCTGCACGGCTGGGACCTGGCCCGCGCGACCGGTCAGCCGTTCACGTGCAAGCCGGCCGACACGGCGGCCGCCCTCGCGTTCACCAGCGCGTCGGCGGGGTGGGCAAGACCACACCTGACCGCCGTCGGTGGTCGGGATGGAACAGCACAGAGGGCATCTGGTCCTCGACTTGGGCGGGCGTGCGCTGAGCGTAAGTCGCCCAGGGTCGGGAAATCAATACTTGACGAAGGAAATTATTAAGCCTAAGTTTCGGCCATGTTTCTCGCGACCGGAACGCCCGGAACGCTTACCGTGACCCCGGCGGCCACGGCGGTGTTCACCGCGGTGCTGACCGAAGGACCCCTGAGCCGGGTCAGCCTCGCGCGCCGGCTCGGGCTGTCCTCCGCGGCCGTCACCAAGGCCGCCCGTCCGCTCATCGAGACGGGCTACCTGCGGGAGCTCGCCGCGACGGAGCGGACCGGCCTGGGCGCCGGACGGCCGGCCAGCCCGCTGGCCGTACGCGCCGACCGCGAGTTCTTCGTCGGAGTGAAGATCACCGCGGACGAGCTGATCGGCGTGCTCTGCGATCTCCGCGCGGAGATACGGACCTCGGCTCATCGGCCGCTGGCCGCCCCTGACGTCGAGGCCGTCGTCACCGCGCTCGGTGAGCTCGTCGACGAGCTGCTGGACGGCCCCGGCGGCTACCGGGACCGCACCCGCCGGCTGGGGCTCGCCATTTCCGGAGACGTGGACCGCACCACCGGCCTTGTCCGATATTCGCCGTTCCTTCAGTGGCGCGACGTGCCGCTGATGGAACACGCGGTCAAGATCACCGGACTGACGGTAACGGTGGAGAACGACGTGAAGGCGCTGACCACCGCCGAGCACTGGTTCGGCGAGGGCGTGGGCGCTGAGTCGTTCGCCCTCGTCACGGTGGGCACCGGCATCGGCTGCGGCCTGGTCGTCAACGGCCAACTGGTCTCCGGATCGCACGGCGTGGCCGGCGAGATCGGCCACATCAGCATCGACGCCACCGGCCCCCGCTGCCACTGTGGTGGTCGAGGCTGCGTGGAGGCCATCGCCGGCTCCCACGCCATCGTCCGGCAGGCCCGGGACCGCTCTGGCCGGCCCGAGCTCACCATCGACGAAGCGATGGCCTTGGCACGCGGCGGCGACGAGCAAATCGGCGCTGTCTTCGCCCGGGGCGGCAACGCGATAGGTTCCGGCATCGCGGCGGTCGCGAACCTGGTCGGCCCGGCCCGGATCGTCGTCTCCGGCGAAGGACTCGCCGCCTACGACCTGTTCGAAACACACATCCGTGCGGGCTTCGAACGGCAGGCGTTCGGCGCCGCCGTCGACTGCCCGCTGTCCATCCGCCCGCTCCCCTTTGAAGAGTGGGCACGCGGAGCGGCCGCGGTGAGCATCCAGTCGCTCGTCGTTTCCTGACCCCACCGGCCTCGATCCGGCCATCGGCCGGCCTTATCGCAACAGGTACCACCCCGCCCCCTCAACCAGGAGGTGTGACTGTGAGGTCACCGCATTTCATGATGGAGCCGCACGTGAACCTGGCCTGCGCCGTACCAAACGGCAGGTACGTCGAGCACCTGCCGCAGTTGGGCGCCATCACCGGCACCGGACCGGTGATCATGGACGGCTGGGGCCGGCCGCCGGACGCACCCGGTATCGGCATCGAATGGCACCTCGACGCCGCCGGCGACCTGCGGGTGGATTGATGGAGATCACCACGCGGCGCCCGAGCCCGCCGGCTCGCGCGACCGAGCCGCCGGTCCGGTCTCGCCGGCTCCGGAACGCGCCCGCGCGCTATTGGCGTAGCCGCTGGACCGAGGCGCAGCGGTCCTGGCGGCTGTATTGGCAGCTGTACCTGCTGGTGATCGTGCCGGTGGCGTACTTCGTCATCTTCAAGTACATCCCGATCAGCAACGCCGTCATCGCGTTCAAGGACTACAACGTCGTTGAGGGAATCTGGGGCAGTGAGTGGGTCGGGTTCAAGAACTTCGAGCTGTTCTTCAGCAACCCGGTCTTCGCCACGCTGCTGAAGAACACCTTCATCCTGGCGTTCTACCTGGTGCTGGCGAGTTTCCCGATTCCGATCATTCTGGCCATCGCGCTTAACGAGATCCGCAACGGCTGGTTCAAGAGCTCGGTCCAGTTGCTCACCTACGCGCCCTACTTCATCTCCACCGTGGTGGCGGTCTCGATGACGATCCTCATCCTGTCGCCACGGCTCGGCATCGTGAACGACGCGCTCGGCCTGTTCGGGATCCCGGCGGTCGACTTCCTCGGCGATCCGAACTACTTCCGGCACATCTATGTCTGGTCCGACGTCTGGCAGACCACGGGTTACTCGGCGGTCATCTACATGGCCGCTCTCGCCGGCATCGATCCGGCGCTGCACGAGGCGGCCAAGATCGACGGTGCCAGCCGGTGGCAGCGGATCCGGAACGTCGACCTGCCGGGAATCATGCCCACCGCCGTGATCATCCTGGTGCTCGGCGTGGGGAACATGATGGCGATCGGGTTCGAGAAGGCGTACCTGCTGCAGAACGATCTGAACCTGGCGCAATCGGAGATCATCCCGACCTACGTCTACAAGACCGGCCTGGTCAATGCGGACTTCAGCATGGCGACCGCCGTCGGCCTGTTCAACTCGGTGATCAACCTCTGCCTGCTGCTGTTCGTCAACTTCGCCGCCAAGCGGATCACCGGGAAGGGACTGTGGGGATGAGCGCGCTGACGACGTCGGTCCTGTCCGGGCTGCGGCGGAAGCCGGCGGCCAGGGAGAAGGTCCGCGAGCCGTTCCGCGACCGGGTGTTCCTGGTCGTCGTCACGATCATGCTGGTGGTGATCCTGGCGCTGGTGCTGCTGCCGTTGATCTACATCGTCGCCAATTCGTTCAGCAGCGCGAGTGCCGTCTCCTCCGGCAGGGTGACCTTCTGGCCGGTCGAGTTCTCGCTGCACGCCTACGAAGTCGCCCTCAGCAACTCGCAGGTCTTGCGGGGCTACTACAACTCGCTGATCTACGCCATCGGCGGCACCCTGATCAGCGTCACGTTGACCGTCGCCATCGCCTACCCGTTGTCGCGCAAGAACTTCTTCGGGCGCAACGTGCTGATGACCGGCCTGATCTTCACCATGCTGTTCTCGGGCGGCCTGATCCCGACGTACATGGTGATCCAGGACCTCGGCATGCTGAACACCCGCTGGGCGCTGCTGATCCCCAACGCCATCGGCGTCTGGCAGGTGATCATCGCACGCACGTTCTTCGCCAACTCCATCCCGGAGGACCTCCACGAGGCGGCGATGCTCGACGGGGCGAGCGAGCTGCGATATCTCCGGTCGGTGGTGCTGCCGCTGTCGAAGCCACTGCTGGCCGTCCTCGCGCTGATGTACGTGATCTTTCAGTGGAACACCTACTTCGACGCCCTGGTCTATCTCAAGGATCCCGATCTCTATCCGCTGCAGATCGTGCTCAGGAACATTCTCATCCTCAACCAGCGCAACGTTGGCGCCACGGACGTCACGCAACAGCTTCAGCAGCTGCAGCTCGCGAACGTCCTGAAGTACGCCCTCATCGTTGTCTCGAGCCTGCCCGTACTGATCATCTACCCGTTCGTCGCCCGCCACTTCACCAAGGGCGTGCTGGTCGGCGCCGTCAAGGGCTAGCAACTCACGATTGGAAAGAACCATGGAAATACGCTCCATCAGGACGGTCGCCGCACTGGCGATCGTCACGGCACTGGGAGTCGCGGGCTGCACGTCCAGCGAGGACGATGCCAAGCCCAAGCTCGGCGCCGACGGCAAGGTCATCATCAACACGTTCGCGCAAGCCAACGCGGACCTGAATCTGGCCACGAACCCGGTCACGAAGTTGATGAGCGACAAGTTCAAGATCGAGTTCCGCTGGCAGACCACCACGTGGGACGCGGGGCCGGCCAGGGAGAAGAGGCAGATCGCGCTCGCCAGCGGCGACTACCCGGACCTGTTCATGCTGATCCCCTGGGTGGACGGGTTCTCCCAGGCCGACGTGCTGAAGCTGGGCAAGCAGGGCGTCGCGGTGCCGCTGGAGAAGCTGATCAAGGAAAACGCGCCGAACATCCAGAAGGCGCTGGACTCCAACAAGACGCTCAAGGAGATGTCGACCGCGCCCGACGGGCACATCTACGCGTTGCCGCAATGGTCGGACTGCTTCCACTGCAGTTATCCGGACAAGCTGTGGATCAACAGCGCCTGGTTGAAGAAGCTGAACCTGCCGATGCCGAAGACCACCGAGGAGCTGCGTACGGTCCTGCGGGCGTTCAAGACGAAGGACCCGAACGGCAACGGCAAGGCCGACGAGATCCCGATGACCGCCGACACGCAGGACGGCCACCTGATCGACTACCTGATGGGCGCGTTCGCCTACCCCCCGGCCGGTGCGAACAACGGCGGGCTTGGGCTGCTCACCCTCGACGGCGACAAGGTCACCACTCCGGTGAACAAGCCGGAGTGGCGCGAAGGCCTCAAGTACATCCACTCGCTGTTCAAGGAGGGTCTGATCGACCAGGCCTCGTTCACCCAGAACGCCGAGGCACTACAGGCGACCGGCAACAACCCCGACGCCGTCACGATCGGCTCGTCGCCTCTCCTGCACCCGGCCATCTTCGTGCAGCTGGGCTCCAAGGACGGCCGCGACAAGCAGTACGACGCCGCGCCGCCGCTGACCGGGCCGTCCGGTAAGAGCTACAGCGGTCTGAACTACCCGAGCTCCAGCACCTTCACCTTCATGCTGACCAACAAAGCCAGCAAGGAGGCGCAGGTCGCGGCGATCAAGATGCTCGACTACATCTACACGACCGAGGGCACCAATATCGCGGTGATGGGTCCGGAGGGCGTGGGCTGGACCAAGCCGGGACCCGGCGACATCGCGCTCGACAACAATGTCCAGCCGCTGTACAAGCGCACGCCGGGTTCTCAGGCGCCCAAGAACCTCTCCTGGGACTCGATGGCGCAGTACAACCTGACCCTCGCCTACCGCAACGCCAACGTGGTGCCGATGGACGTCTACGCCGAGGCCGGATACGAGCGGCGGTTGTTCCAGGCAACCAAGCTGTACGAGGGCCACGATGACAAGGCACAGTTCTTCCCGACCGTCTCGGTCTGGACCGACCCGAGTGCCAGCGCCGAGATCGCGACGCTGAAGACCAACCTCGACAGCTATGTCGCCCAGGGCCAGCTGGCCTTCATCACGGGGTCGAAGAACATCGACACCGACTGGGACGCCTACGTCAAGGGTCTCGACGGCGTCGGCCTGCAGCGGTACCTGGAACTGAACCAGAAGGACTACGACAAGTACAAGGCCGGCAAGTGACCCTGCGCCCAGCCGGCCGGCGCCGGCCGCAGAGCGGGCCGAGGCGGCTCCGGTGGTCGGCAACGGCCGGCTGGGCGCGACGGTGTTCGCCGGTCCAACACGGTGGGGGACGACCCGCGACCGGTACGGAGTGTGCGACAGCCGAGCGGTCGCGGCCACGACCAGCCGGGCGGCGTTCGCCCGTTTTTGCCTCCTGGTGGACGGTTATGATCGGGTTCCCGCCCCGTGACCACGACGGCCCCGAGGAGCTGCAGCCGGTGACCCTCAACCCCGCCCGCGCCACCACAGGCGACATCAGCGGCCTCGACGGCAGCCAGCGCGTGTCCGTCGCCGGCTTGTATGACGTCTTCCTCGGCGGCACGCACAACTCGGCCGCCGACCGCGCGGCCGCCGACCAGGTCCTCAAGATCAGCCCCGAAGCCCGGGACAGCGCCCTGGCCAACCGGCAATTCCTCATCGAAGCCGTCCGCCACCTCGCGGCCGACCGTGGGATCCGCCAGTTCCTCGACCTCGGGTCCGGCCTCCCGACGCAGGAGAACGTGCACCAGGTCGCCCAGGCCGTCGACGAGGACGCCCGGGTCGTGTACGTCGACAACGACCCCGAGGTCCTGCCGGAAGCGGCGGGGCTGCTCATCGATGAGGAGTTCGTCGGCTACATCGACGCCGACATGCGCGTCCCCGAAAGCATCCTCAACCACGAGACGACGCAACGTCTGATCGACTTCTCCGAGCCGGTCGCCGTGCTGATGGTGGCGGTGCTGCATTTCGTCGGCGACGACTACGACCCCCAAGGGCTCGTCCGGCGGTACATGGAGGACGTGCCGACCGGCAGCTATCTTGTGGTGTCGCACGCCTCCACCGACGAGATCGACCCGGCCGTGTGGGAACGGATCCAGGCGACCAACCCGCGGCTGACCCGCCCGCTGACGTTCCGGCCCGGCAACGAGATCGAGCGGTTCTTCGACGGGCTCGACCTGCTGCCGCCCGGCATGGTCGACGTCCCGCAGTGGCGGCCGGGCGTCGCCGTTCCCGCCGCCCGGGGCCCGCTCCGCATCTGGTCCGGCGTCGCAGTCAAGCCCTGACCGCGTCCCGTTTCCGCCGGCACCGGTGCGCCTTGCGCCGGTCGACGACGTCGAACAGGTCGGCTGCCAGCGCGTACTGCGCGGCGGCCTCCTCGCGGCGTCCCAGCCGGGCCAGGGCATCACCCGCGCGTTCCACGCACGACGCTTCCCCCTCCCGGTAGGCCACCGCCCGTGCCATGGCGCGCCCCCGCCGGGCGAGCTCCAGGCCCTCCTCGTACTCGCCGGCGCCCAGGAGCGCGGCGACCAGCCCGGTCAGGGCGAACACGACATACGACCGGTGCGTCTCCCCGGCCGCCCCTGCCAGGGACTCGGCCAGCTTCAGCGCGGCCGAGCACCACCGGATCGCCTGCCCGTGCCGGCCGTCGGCACCGGCGACCAACCCCAGGGTGCGCGCGGCGAGCATCTCGGCGTACCGGTGCCGGCCCGCGGCCAGATCGAATGCCTGTTCTGCGCCGGACCACGCCGCTTTCAGCTGCACCCCGCCGTCGCCGTGGTCGCCGTGGTCGCGGTCGGCGGCCACCGCGCAGTACGCGCGCAGCGACAGCGCCCGCGACAACGCCTGGCGGTCGGTCACCTCCTCCCAGACGCCGACGCACATGTCGAGCAGCGGGCTGGCCCGCCTCGCTCCGCCCGGCTGACGCGTGATCAGCGCAGCCACCCGGTACCGCGCCTCCGCGGCGATCCGGGCGTCGCCCGCGGCACCCGGCACGCCGGGCCGCTCCGCCGCGTGCATGATCCGCCGCCACATGTCCTCGGCCTCGCGGTGCCGGTTCTGCGCATGCAGGATGGACGCCACCCGCAACGCCAACCCGGTCGCCGGGCGGAACCGGCCCTCCTCACAGGCCAGGCGGATCGCGGACAGCACGTTGCCGACCTCGGCCGACAGCCACCGGCCCGGGTCGGCGTCGATCGCCTCCCGCGCCTGGGCCAGAGCCGGGCGTTCCCGCCTGATCGGCGCGGGCGGCGGGTGGTACGGCTCGCGCAGGATCAGCGTGTCCGCCCGCCCCACCAGCTCCAGCCACCCACTGAGCAGCCGCCTGACCGCGTCGTCGTGCTCGCCCTGGTGCTCGGCCAGCCGCTCGGCCCCATACAGCCGCAGCAGGTCATGCAGGCGGTAGCGCGGCTGGCCCACGTCGTCCACCCCGGCCGTGGCGAGCAGGCTGTGCTCGGTCAGCGCGTCCAGCAGTTCCTCGGAGCCGGCCCCCCCCATCAGCACCCCGGCGATCCAGGACGGGAAGTCACCCACCCCGGTCAGCGACACGTGCCGGAACGCCACCCGCAGGTGCTCGGGCATCGCCTCATACGATTCGGCGATCGACGCGCTGATGGCCAGGTCGCCGACCGTCAGGACCTGCAGGCGCCGCTCGGCCAGGCGCTCGGCCAGGTGCGCCAGCGGCCAGTGCCGCATGCGCTGCAGGCGGGCGCCGGCGATCCGCACGGCCAGCGGCAACCCGTCGAGCGCGTCGATGATCTGCCGGGCGGCGTCCGGTTCGGCATCGACGCGGGAGCGGCCGACGATCCGGCCGAGCAGGCACAGCGAATCATCACGGGGGAGCGGGTCCACGATGACCGGGCACGCGCCCGGCAGGCCCGACAGCTGCTTGCGGCTGGTGACGATCACCGCGCAGCCCGCGGTGCCCGGCAGCAACGCCCGCACCTCGTTGGAAGTCACCGCGTTGTCGATCACCAGCAGGACCCGCCGGCCGGCCAGCAGCGACCGCAGCAGCGCGGTCCGCTCGGCCGGGGTCCGCGGCAACGCCTCCGGAGCGACGCCCAGCGCGCCGATCAGCGCGCCGAGCACCTTCCCAAGGTCGGGCGACCCCGCCATGCCGGGCAGCTCGGCATACAGCTGCCCGTCAGGGTAGGCGTCACGCAAAAGGTGAGCCGCATGAACGGCCAGGGCGGACTTGCCGACCCCGCCTGGCCCCGAGATCGTCACGATGGGCACACCCGTGGCTGCCGTGCGGAGGAAGCCGGCGACCTGCGCGACCTCCTCGGCACGGCCGGTCCAGTCGACGACGTCCGGGGGCAACTGGGCGGGGACCACGAGCGGGTGGGCGGCCGGATGATCATCGGCGGCGAGGTTCGCGCGGAGCTGCCGCAGTGCGGCGCCGGGCTCGCTGCCCGTCTCCTGCCGCAGCGTCTCCGCCGCGGCGTCGTAGTGCCGCAGCGCGTCGGCGCGGCGCCCGGAGGCGGCAAGGGCCCGCATCAGCAGCGCGTGCAGCGGCTCCGACAGCGGGTCGGACTCCAGCTCCCGCCGCACGTCCCGGATCACCTCGCGGTGCTCGCCCAGCTCCGTCAGTACGGCGAGCAGCGACATCTGCGCCGCGGCTCGTTCCGCGAGAAGCTCGTCGCGGGCCTGCCACAGCATGCTCGGCTGGCCGGGCAGGTCGGGCAGGTCGGGCAGGCCGGGGGAGCCCCACAGCCGCAGCGCCTGCCGCAACACCGCCGCCCCCTCGCCGTGGCGTCCCGCCTCCAGTAGCGGTCCGCCGCCGGCGACCAGGCCGCGGAACTCCTCCACGTCGAGCGTGTCGCCCGGGTCAAGCACGAGGCGGTAGCGCCGGGAGGAGCCCAGCGGGATACGGCCGGGCACGGCACGGCGGGTCGTCGAGATGAGCGTCTTCAGCGACCTCTCATGCGCGGCCGGGTCGGCGTCGGGCCCCCACAGCGCCTCCACCAGCGCGTCGGCGGTAAGCCCGGGCTTACCGGCGACCAGCAGAGCGCACAGCAGACGCCGCCGGATCGGGGACAACGGGACGGCCCGGTCATCGGAGGTCACCTCGACCGGCCCCAAGATCGCAAAGCGCATGGTGGTCTCCCGCTCCGACTCCGGTGCTATGCCAGTCAGCCGGTGGGTGGGTCGTCGAGTCCGGCGCGGTTGAAGCGCTCGAGGAGAGCGGGCTTGCGCAGGTGCTTTTGGCGTAGCAGGGTGAAGGACCGGACGAACCCGTCGAGGCGGTCGCCGCGCTGGGCCACCGCCCGCAGGTCCTTGAGGAGTTCGACGGCCGCGTTGTACTCGCCCGGCCTCTTGGTGTCGATCATGGATTCGGCTCGTGACCAGGCCGCTTCCTCGTCGCGGGCCAGCTCATCCAGCCGCTTCTCGCGAGCCATGGCCCGCTCCCGCTCGCGGTTAGCCTCTTCCTCGGCCCGCTTGGACGCCGCGCGCCGCTCGCGTTCACGACGGCGTTCGGCCGCGGCGTCCAGTAGCTCGCCCACGGCACGCGCGGGGACGTCACTGGCCTCGGCCTGAGGCTTACGGCGAAATCGGCGCAGCAACTCCATCCGGACCTGGGCCGCCTGGTCTTGGACGACCCGCAGAAGCAGCTTGTCTTTCTCTCGCTGGGGAAGTTCGGCCAGCCAGGTTGCCAGCTCCCGTGGATCGTCCTGGATGGTGGTCACGGCTGGGCTGGCCTCCGCCGCGACCGCGAGCAGGTCGGGATCGAGGCGCAGGAAGTCTGCCAAGGCCTGCTGGGGCGCGCTCAGCGTGTCGAGTCCGGGGGGCACGGGTGGTTCGATTACGTCCTGTTCGCCATAGTCGAAGGCGTCTTCATCGCGTTCCCAGGTGCCGTAGGCGGCCAGCCAGGCCAGGTAGAGCGGTCGCAGATCTCCTGCGGCGAGTTCGGTTCGAACCCCCACGATGGCCGACAGCGAGCGTTCGACGTCCTCGTCCCAGTATTCCTCTTCTTCCTCGCTGGTCAGGTCGAGGATGAGGTGCTTCCCCGAGGTCCATGCCCTGACCTGATCCCCGGCGCAGTACTGCTCGGCGACCTCCAGGTTGAGAAGCGCCTGGGGCAGCCGGAGCATGACCCGGTGCGTGCCCCAGTTCGTCAGGTACAGGTGCGCGTCGTAGTAGCGCTCCATCATCCGGTTCGGGTCGCCGCGGAAATTGCCCCATTCGTATTCGTTGGTGAAGCTGGTGGCGGTGACCCGGGCCCGGGTGGACAGCGCGCGGACCTCGGCCTGCTGCTGGGCGTCCAGAGGTCGGTCGACCGCGAGAAATTCGTAGTACTGGTATTCGCTCATTGCTCACCGACACCATTGACGGTAGGCGTCGATCCATTCGGAGCCGTCAGGTCGCGGTGTCGGCAGCGGAAGGTCGAGGATGCCGATCGCCTGCCGATGCGGTCCCCGCATGCAGATCGCGACGATTCCGGTTCCTGGAAGCATGTCGATCTTCTTGACCGTCACGGTGAGGTGCTCCTCCAGCATGACGTGAAAGCCGGAGAGTTGCTCGTGCTCGTCGTAGGCGTCGACGGTGGCCTGTTCGACCAGCGCCTCCAGTTCCGCCTTCTTTGATGCCGCCATGGCGATCAATCGTAACCACGATCAATCATGCCCAAGCCGCTTTTTATGGACACGGTTGGTGGTCGATTGGCCGCATGGAGTGCGTTCCGCCGCGCGCAGTAGGGAGTCACCTGGAGTGGTGGGCAAGCATTGGTCAGAGACGCTCGCAGCCGTAGACAGCCAGACATGAGGAACCCCGCACGACCGCGTTAGCGCTTCAGGCGGGGGTCTCCGCTGCTGGGCGAGAGCGCGCCCTGAGGGATTCGAACCCCCGACCGTCGGATTAGAAGTCGGCTGCTCAAATGCCGTCTACTGCCGTGTCGTGCCGCCTTCTGCAATTCCGTCCGTCATTGTCTCAGCCAAACTGCCAGGTTATGTCGGCGCGTTCCGTGCCGTATCTCATACACGCGAGCAACCGCCGAGCAACCATTTTGGGAACCACACGAGCAATGACCGGACAACCACCGAGCGGCCACGCGACCATCACTACTGGAACTCGGTGTCCGACCCGATCGTGGCCGACGCGGATGCTTGTAGGGGAAGGTCGCGACCCCCACGCAGAAGTCGCCGGCCTGGCGGATCGCCGCGGCCCTAGGCGCCAGAATCACCGCGACAGCTCGAGGACCCGACGGGGACTTCGTGAAAGGGCTCGGCGCTCAGCAGGCCATCGAGCCGTCCGGCCGGCGGCTGAGCATCCACCTATGCTGGGTGTTCACCATGGAGAACGATCTGATCACCGCCCACCGCCTCTACTTTGACCAACTGGAGCTGTACACCCAGCTCGGCGTCGGTCTCCCTTCCACGGTCTCCTAAGAGAACATCCTCTCGCTAGCGCGAGTGATGGTCGGCAATGACTTCGAGGCCTGAGAGTGTCGGCCGAACGCATGTCCAACGCCGTTTCCAGCGGATCATGTCCGACGGGCGCGTCATTCGGTCGTTACCTGGGGTGGGGCCAGGGCTGAAGGCCCCAGCCCCTCGACCTGGATCTTCAGCACGCCGATCTGAGCAGATGGAAGGCCACCGCTGCCGGGCGAGTGGTGTTTAGCGGTAGGGGACGGGGCAGGGTGGGTGAGTCTTGTTCTTCACCTTCAGCAGGAGGAATTCGTGTCAAACGATATGTGGTCCTACGACTCCGGCGTCTACGGCGACGACAGCCTGGACATCGTCGGCTTCGACGTCCAGGCCACCGACGGCTCCATCGGCTCGGTCGATGAGGCCAGCAATGTGGTCGGCGACAGCTACGTCGTGGTCGACACCGGCCCGTGGATCTTCGGTAAGAAGCGGGTCCTGCCCGCCAGTACGGTGACCAGGATCGACCCGCAGGAGCGCAAGGTCCACCTCGCGCGCACCAAGGCCGAGATCAAGGACGCGCCCGAGTTCGACAAGGACAACTACAAGGAAGCCGGTTACCGCGACCAGGTCGGCGGCTACTACGGCCGGCTGCCCGGCGACCCCAGATAACACCTGACCAGCCGCATCCCCTTGCGCGCGGTCGGGCTCTGCCCAAGCTTCAGGGCTCACCGCGCGGCAGGGCATCTACAAAGGGAGCCTGTGGGATGCGCAGGGGGCACACGGCTGGGCCCCAGGCAGGTGACGGGACGCTGCTACAGGCTCTGCCGGCCATCGAGTGCGGACGCGGGTTGCCGCCCTGTCACTCAGCCGAACCGGCACCAATTGGGGGTCGATGGACGTGGGCGAGCTCGCTACCTGGCCGGTCAGCGACGACCTGGGCCGTCTTCGCGAGCTCGTCGACGGTTCCGCCCGCTGGGCGGGACTGTCGGATCGGCAACGCGAGGACCTCGTGCTGGCGGCCAGCGAAGCCGCCACCAACGTCCTGGAACACGCCCGCGGCCGCGGACAGGTGCGGATCTGGGCCGACGAGGAGTTCCTCAGCGTCGACATCTTCGATGATGTCGGCCAGCTCGCCCCCGACGCCTTCCCCCAGCAACGGCCCGTGCCTGGCCGCAACGGGCTGGGCCTGTGGGTGATGGACCAGGTCTGCGACGAAGCCACCATCACCCGCCTGGATGGCCGCTCACGCGTACGGCTACGCATGCGCCGCGCTATGCGCTCGGCACGAGCTTTGCTGGCCACAGCGCTCTGGTCCCCAAGGCGAGGGCGGCGGTGAACTGCCGCGGCGGAGCACCCCCGTAGGGCGATGGCGTGCTAGGAGCGAGCCAGCGCCGAGGCGCTGGTGGAAGTGTGGCGTCAGGCCACCCGATTCGATGGCCGCCGCCATGAGGCACTCGATTGGATCATGGGGTAGGTCCGCCGTCACCTGCTCGCCCGCGTGAGCCCGACCCCGCAGCCCAACTGCGGGCGCCGCAAAGCCGGCCCCTGCGGTGCCGGCACTGTGTCCGGCTGGTCATCACCCGGGCGCGCAGCCACCGTTGGAGCAGATTTACATCCCTGCCCTCGGCCTTACCCGCGGCGGGGTGTCTGCCCTCTCGGGCTTGGGCTGCGCGCAGCGGTGCGCCGGCCGCGTATTCGGGCAGGTGCGCTCTTGGCTCTGGCCCCGGGAGGACTTACTCTAAAAGAGGAGAGGGGTTTTTTCCCTTTTCGTCCTTCGCACCATCTGGGGATTGCGCACTTTGCGATCTTCGTGCCGTCCAGACCCCGCGGTGCCGAGGTGATGCGGGCTTCGTCGCCCTGCCGGTGGACCTTCTGCGTCGACGGCCAGGCCGTCCACTCTCGTGTCGGATCTTCATGTGTTGCCTGCCGAAAGTGGGCTACATGACCAACCTTGTCATCCGCACCGTGCACCATCTCGGCTGCAGCGTGCTGTCGGTGGCAGGCGAACTGGACGCTCTGTCTCGCCCGCAACTGGAACGGGCCCTGGACCGGCTGCGCGCCGAAGGGCACCAGCACATCATCATGGACGTGGCCGAGCTGAGATTCTGCGATGCCGCCGGACTGCGGCTGATGCTGCTCAGCACCCAACGTTTCTTCGAAGCCGGCGGCTGGTTCGGGCTACGCGGCGTCAACCGTCCTGTTGCGCGCCTGGTCGCTCTGCTAGGGCTGCGCACACAACTTGTCACCGACATGCCCCCCACCTACGTCCTGGCCGACGAACGCGAGCGCGTCACGGCCGGCCCAGCCGGGTGACCGGCCACCGAGCAAAGGAACCAGACCGAACAGAGCATGCGTTAGGCCGGAGCCGATGTGCTTGGATGAAGCCCAGCCGCATGCGGATCAGCCGGGACCTGCCCGGCGAGCGTCACCCGGGCTCAGATGGTGAGGGTCGATGAGCACGCAGCGCCCGGCTGCTGTGTGGGAATCGATCATCGCCGACGCCCAAGCCCAGGGCAGGCCGGTGAGCGTGGAGACGGTGTGCCACACGTGCGCGCGGACGCTTGATGCTCACGGGGTCGCTGTGGCCCTGACCGGGCCGCCCATGGGGTATGAGCCGCTGTGTGCCAGTAGCCCGGCCGCCTACCAGGTGATGGAAGCCCACGCCACCGTCGGCGAAGGCCCCGCCATTACCGCGCTGGCCGATCAGCGGCCCGTCCTGGCGCCCGATCTGGCCGACCCGGAAACGTTGCGCCGCTGGCCGGTCTTCGCCCCCGCCGCCCTCGAGGCAGGAGCCCAAGCGCTGTTCGCTCTGCCGATGATGCTGGGCGCGATCTCAGTCGGCGTGCTGGAGATCAGCCGGGCTCGCGCGGGCTGGCTGAGCCCCGACGACCTGGCCGACGCGCTCACCTTCGCCCATATCGCCCTGCTCGTGCACATCCAGCACAGTCACGGCGCCAATGGGGCGCTTTCCGGCATGCCCGCAACCCACGCCAGCCTGATCGACGGGGCCCTGATCGACGGCGCGAGCCTGGAGCGCGGCACCGGCGAACACTGGGCGCAGGTGCACCAGGCCACCGGCATGATCGCCGTCCAGTCGGGCGTCGACCTGCGCACCGCGTTCGTCCAGTTGCGCGCCCACGCCTTCGCCGCCGACCGTAGCCTGCTGCAGGTCGCCGCCGACGTCGTAGCCCGACGCCTGCGCTTCCCCGTGGAGCCCGAATGACGCACCGCGCGCCGATCGCGACAGATCCCCATCCACCGGCACTGCCAAGGTGCGGTATGCCATGCTTGATTACGCTGACCCCGAGGTGAGGCAGATGCTCGACCGAAAGATCGTCCAAACCTTCGTCGAGCTTGCCGACACCCTGGTCGTCGACTTCGATGTCATCGACTTCCTGCAGATGCTCGCCGAACGATGCGTGAGGCTCCTGGACGTCGACGCCGCCGGCATCCTGCTGGCCGATGAGCGCGGCTCGCTCACCCTGGTGGCGGCCTCCAGCGACCAGGTACGCCTGCTGGAGCTGTTCCAGCTGCAGACCGAGGAAGGCCCCTGCCTGGACTGCTACAGCAGCGGGCAGATCGTCACCTGCGCCGACCTGACCGCCGAGCGGCAGCCATGGCCGCGCTTCGCCGAGGCCGCCCAACGCGCCGGCTACGCCGCGGTCCAAGCCTTCCCGCTGCGGCTGCGCGATCAGACCCTGGGCGCGATGAACCTGTTCAGCCACACCCCCGGCGTCCCGCCGGACCAGACCAGCGCGGTCGCCCAAGCCCTGGCCGACGTGGCCACCATCGGCATCACCCATGAACGCACCCTGCGCCAGCACCAACTGGTCACCGAACAGCTGCAGTACGCCCTCAACAACCGGGTCATCATCGAACAGGCCAAGGGCATGCTGGCCGAACGCGCCCAGATCAGCGTGGCCGACGCCTTCACCGCGATGCGCAGCTACGCCCGCAGCCACAACCAGCACCTGTCCGCAGTCGCCGCCCAGGTGATCAACCAAGACCCGCTCCTGACCGACCTCCTGCAAACCCAGCACCGCACGACCGAGGACGGCCCCCGCATCTGAGCGCCCACAACCCCCGCCACCCGCTCTTCCGGCACCTCCCAGTTCCCCGGCCGCGCACGACATCCCGACCAAGCCAGACGCCCGCGATGAGTGAGCCGCGGCCAGGCCCAGGTCCGGATGAACGTTGCGCAGGAACGCCTCGACTTCCCCGTCGATGTATTTCAGGCCCTTGCCCACGAGATACCGCTGGAAGGCGCGGATGTCGATGCAGGGCCGACCGAGCGCGCCGAACATCACCTCGCCACCGTAGAACGGCGCCGGCGCTCTTTGCTTCAGCCGGGTGAACTCGCCACGCGAGATCAACCCATCACCATCGCGATCGGTCAGCTTGATCAGGAATAGCACTGCCCCAAGCGGCGGGCCGGGGGCACGCCGGTTCCCGGAGCGGCCGTGTCAGGGCAGCTCAGACGCGCTGAACGCCACCGGCATGCGGTCCCATGCCTACACGGATATAGCCGTGGCCGCCCCCGCGTTAAGCAATATCCGCTGGTCAGGCGTGCGGTGTCGCTGTCGGGCCCGTGCCGTCCTCACCGCGACGCCCCGTCCCCGGGATGTGCGATTTCGGCTACACCGGCGGCCGGCTTGCAGAAGATCAGCAGATCCTCATGAGCGAGCGCGTGGATCGGCCGGGCCGGTGGGACGTCGCTCAATTGAAGACCCAGTCCGGAGTCGCGTATGGATCGACACACCCACCCCGGATTTCGGCCGTTGGATA
This sequence comes from Planotetraspora sp. GP83, assembly GCF_041262585.1. Lineage (NCBI taxonomy): Bacteria > Bacillati > Actinomycetota > Actinomycetes > Streptosporangiales > Streptosporangiaceae > Planotetraspora > Planotetraspora sp. GP83. The sequence goes on from NZ_JBGCBZ010000026.1 coordinate 81,436, forward strand.
CGGACCTCCGTCGCAGGCCGGCAGAACCGCGGCTACCCCCGGCATGCCGGTCAGGGCAGCCTGCAGCCGCGACCACGTGTGATTCGGATCGGCGAGGACCGCCACCAGGACATCGGAGGTGTCCTGCGGACCGACCACATAGACCGTGGCCCCCCGCCGCAGGGCATCGATGACCCGCTCCCGCCCCTCCTTGCTGACCGGATGGTCGCCACAGGTCGGTATCGCGCGATCGGCGGCGCTCGACCCGCAGAGGCGGACCACCATCCGGGCGCCACGAGGCATGGCGGGCAGAGCGTACCGGCCCACGAGCGTCCCGACCAGCGCGGCGAGGACCACGGCGGCGAGGACGGCACGGGCGCGGCGCGGCGGCGGCACCGATGCCACCATCGGCAGGGCCTGGGCGACGCTGGTCGTCGTTGGCAGCGGGGCGGCCGGCGCGTTAGCGGGGTAGCCGCGCAGCAGCTGTGCGAACGACCCCAGGGAGCCAGCCGATCCACTCAGCGAGTACCGCCGGCCCTGTCGATCGTAGATGTCCACCCGCCCGGGGCGGCGGCCCGCGGCCTGCTCGAAGCTCCACCCGGCGATCTCCCCGGCCGGCAGTTCGATCGCCCGCCAGCCCGCGGCTGCGAGCTCTGCCGCCAGATCCGGCAATGGTGTCGCCGCAGCACGGCCGCGGAAGCGGACATGCGCCGCGCGGATCTGGCGCATCAACCGCAGGACTCGGCCACGCCCGATCGCCGCACCGCTGGCGTTGAGCGGCGCAACAAGCGAAAGCACGGACAACGCCAGGTCAGCGGCACCACTGAGCACCGCGGTGTCCCGAGCGGTCGCCGTCAGGGTTCCCCATGTCGGCCGGGCGAAGACCAGGCCGGCGTCGTATACGAAGACCATGAACGGGACTTCGCGCTCGGCGGCGGCGCACAGGCCCGCGCTGGAGCCGACGAAGGTCATCGCACCGCCACCTGCGCCTCCGGTGAAGACCCGCAGGCGGTCAGCCGATCGAGCGCCCGGTGCGCGACGGCCTGCCAGACGGGTATCGACGCGGTCGCGACATCCGCGGTCGCGCTGACGCACAAGACGTTCGTCCCGGCCGCGACCTTGACGCCCCGCAGGGCCAGATCCACGGTGTAGACGGCGGCATCGCCGAGTCCGGTCGGGGCCACGCCGACACCACGGTCGACTGACCATCGGGCCTGCCGGCGGACGTACCGACGGGCCGCGCCCGGCGAAGGCGCACGAGCGACCAGGACGGACCCCACCCGGTTGCCGTCCACAAACAGCGATCGGACGCCGGACGCCTCGTCGGCCCGGGAGTTCGCCCCCTCACCGAGCAACTCTCGCAGGTCCTCGTCGGTGAGCAACGGGACCGATGCCCATCGCTCCTCGACCTGGAATCGCCCGGTGACGACCGGGTCCATACCTAGGACCATCCAGAAAAGACGCACCTGAGCCAGAGCGACGACGCACCCAACAACCGCTACGATCCAGGCCAGCACCGACAGAAGCAGGCCGTCGCCGCCGCTGAGCAGCACAGCTATGGAGAGCGCGCCCGCCAGGCTCGACATAATGGCTGCCACCAACCGTCGGACTACGTAGCTGCGACTACTGAGCGGATTACGTGCGCGGTCACCGGGACCGCTGGGCGCAAGGAGTGGGTCATCGTCGCCTTCAGCGGTCGGCGTCTCAGGAACGGAGGCTCCACGCGTCGGCGTCACCCCAAAGAAATACCATATGTAGCCAATCGGTCGCTATCAGCGCCGATCAGCTCCCGTCCTGGGATCGCGCCAGCAATCCTTTCTTCGATGGCTGCCAACCGTAGGAACAGCGCGGCGAGGACCCAGTGGGAGATGAACAGCGACACCTCAAGGGGGGTGGTGACCAGCCAGCGGGGGCGGTGGGTGCCGAGGTAGAAGTCCAGGACCTCGTCGTCGCAAATCTTGGTTTCCTCCTTTCGGCTGCCCGCTGGGCGGGGCGGCGCGGTGGGAGCCACCTCGGGTATGAAATCCAACAAATTGTCGTTTCCGGGACATCCGGCCGACGCTACCCCTGCCGTCATCTTTCGCAGGAGCCGCCGTCCCGAGACTCATCCCGAAAAACCCTGTCGAGACCTTGAGTTTCGGGACCTTTCCGGGACGAATCCCCGGGTGAGCTGAGACCGAGGAGACCAGCCAATATCAGGCGGACCGGAAGGGCTCTCCGCTCCCGAATGTGTCCCCAGCCGCCATCAGAGCCGGTAACCCGACAGAACGATGCTTCTTCTTCTGTCCGGTCTCCCTGACCATCCCGCCCCAGGTCAGTGCGTCGAAGCAACGCAAGCCACCAATCCGGTCCCGGTCGGCGAACCGGTGGAAGCCGCCGGGACCGTGCCAGAAGCTGACGCCTTGACCTGCGGCAATCGGGACGTCATGAGGCCAGGGCGGTGTCGGCGACTTACGCAGCCCTCTTCGCCTGATCCGAAGCCTGGCGCAGCCCCGGGCGGCGCCAGGCTTCGGCGCCGCCCGGCCAAGACGACGGACACGGCGGCGTGCGCGCGGCGCGTACCCGAAAGCGGCGACGCGTCCCGCCCCTGAGCGGTGTCCGGCTTTCCGGGCCGCGCGGAACGGCCACTTTGATTCTGTTTGGGGTGCGCCGAATTGTCGAGGCCCTAAATTGCTTCCTTGTTTCGATATTTTCTCTGGGTTAGGCTCCGAATGCACCGGTCGGGCCCGGAATGGGAACGGCAAAAGGCCGGTCCGGGGGCCGGGCATTTCCTTTATTCCCGACGGAGGGGCGATGAATTTCTGTGGCCGATGAAACGCAGGCACACCTCGACGAGGCATGGGCGGCCTGGACCGACGACCGGAGGCTCTGGGTGACCGCGCGGGGCGGTCCGGTGGGGGGAAACCTGCAGGCGCAGTGGCCGGACGGCAACTGGGGGAGCATCGGCGACTTCACCGCCGACGGAAGCGTGCTCAACAAGGACGTGCCGCACGACCGCCAGTGGGCGCGCGACACGGTGCGCCTGCGCGCCTTCAAGTATGGCGACGCCTCCGGCTACCGGCAGTTCACTGTGCGGCCGGCACTGGTCGTGACCGCCGTCTGGACGGCGGCGGGCAGACTGGAGGTGACCGCGCGGGGTGGGCCGCAGGGGGCGAACCTGCAGGCGCAGTGGCCAGACGGCAACTGGGCGAGCATCGGCGACTTCAACGCCGACGGCACGATGTCGAACCCCAACGTGCCCTCCAATTACCAGGTGAGCACCGACGTCCTGCGGCTGCGCGTCTTCAAGCCCGGCCTCACCTTCACCCCCTCGGTGGACGTCCGGGTACGCCCGCCGCTGACCGCGGTCTCGGCGGTGCGGGCCGCCGACGGGAAGCTGCAGGTGACCGCGCGGGGCGGGCCGCAGGGGGCGAACCTGCAGGCGCAGTGGCCAGACGGCAACTGGGCGAGCATCGGCGACTTCACCGCCGACGGCACGATGTCGAACCCCAACGTGCCCGCCGACTACAAGTGGGACGCGAACACGCTGCGCCTGCGGGTCCACCTCGGCGGCCGCGTGTACGACGCCGTCGAGGCGACGATCGACTTCCCGCAGCCGCGGCTCCTCGCCCTCGCGCCGTGCGTCGGCGCCGGCGACGAGGAGGTGCGGCTCCAGCTCGGCTTCCCGTTCGCCGATTATCAGCCGACCGGCTACTTCGCGCCGGCCGGCCAGGAGGTCTCCATCACCGTCTACGGCCACGCGCCGGGACTGGAAGTGCTGGTCGGCGCCCCGGGAATGGCGAACCGGGACGACCCCAAGCAGTTCGCCCCCGGCCTGCGCGTGACCGCACTCAAACCCGGCATCAACAAGATCACCGATCCGCACGGCGGCATCATCCACCTACGCCGCACCACCCCCACCGGCGAAGGCGAACCGGCGTGGCTGCTCCTGGGCGGCACCGCGCGGTCCATCCCCTACCACGTACAGGGGAAGACGACCGCCGCCCAGTGGCGCGTCATGCTGGACAAGACGACGGCCCCCGAGGTCGAGATGGTCAGCGAACGCGTCGTCATCGCCGCACTGCTGCCCACCGCCCGCCGCTACAAGGACGGCGACCCGGCCGCCACACTCGCCGCGCACCACGACGTCGTCGCCATCTCCGAGGCGGTCAGCGGCATGGACGGCAGCACCCCGGTCCACGCGCCGCCCACGCTGCGGCTGTACGCGGTGGAGACGAGCAGTGCCGCGCCCCCACACGCGGCGTCGGGGTACATCGGCCTCCCGCACGAGGATCAGCCCGGCTACTTCATGAACGCGCTGCTTTCCGAGGCAGCCCGCAACTCCTGGGTCATGCTGCACGAATACGGCCATCACTTCCAGCAGGACACCACCTACGGCGACCCCGAGGGAATCACCGAGATCTCGGTCAACCTCTACGCGCTGGCCGTCAACCAGAAATTCCACAACGAGCGCACCGACGAATTCCCGGGACGCTGGCCCGGCACCCAGAAATACCTGGCCCTGCCCCGTTCGGAGAAGAAATTCGGGGCGGGCGACTCCGATCCTCAGGCGATCTTCGAGCAGTTGCGGCTCGGCCTCGGGCCGGGTTTCCTGCCCGCCTGGCACAAGCACGTCCGCGCCGTGCACGGGAACACGACGAGCACCTACGAGCGCAAGAAGTGGTTCGTGGTCTCGGCCTGCACCGCCGCCGGCCGCGACCTCACCGGATTCTTCGCCGACTGGGGCCTGCTCAAGGAGAGCGAAACGGACATCTGGGACGCCGTCCGCGCCCTGGCCCTGCCCAAGCCCGACACCGACCTGACCAAGATCCGCCCCTATACGTGACCCGCCCGGGCCCGGCGGCCCCGCCGCCGGGCTTCCCGCGTTCAGGCGTCGGGGCGCGGTGCTGGACGAACTCGACCGGCAGAAGGAGCGTGGCCAACGCGGCGCGGCCACGAACGCGCGAGATGATCAAGATCCTGTGGAGAACCTCCGCGCCGTCGGGCTGAGCGGTCAGGTACGCCAGCCGACGCAGCCTTTGCCGAAAGGTCTGGGCGTCATCTCTGATGGTGCCGGAGTAGGCGGGCGTACATCACACCATCTATCCGACGGCGAGCATGCTCTTCGACGATTTTGACGGACTCATCAAGAGCATGGGACTGGCAGAACAACAACATCGGCTCTGTCCCGTAATCGGTGGTGGCGCTGAGTGATCTTCATTGCAGCAGGATGCGGTGGCGCAGGAGGTCGAACCCAGCCCGGCCGTGCATCTGCCGCATGATTCTCTTCGTTCGCGTGTTGACGCCTTCGGTCCGGCCGTTGTGATGTGGCAAGGTGATGCCGGCATTCACAGCCTCGCGGTCGAGCTCGAGGCCGTTGACGAAACCGTGCAGGTGGGGCAGGTTAGCGGCCCGGGCGTCGGTGAGCCAGGCGGCGAGCTTGGCGTCGTTGCCCGCGGCCGGGGTGAGGAGTTCCGCGAAGGTACGGACCAGGTGAGCGAGCTCGGCCAGTTCGGGGCACGTAAGGGCGAGTTCCTGCAGCAACGCGGTGTCGGCCTCACGTAGCCTGTCGGGGCGGGTGAGCAGTGTGATGACGGGCCGATCGCCCTCGGCTCGGCCTTGGGTGATGTAGCGGTAGAGCAGGTTGAGGCTGCCCGTGTACCCGAGTTCCTTGATCTCGTGGAACAGCTGGAGGACCGGGACGGCCGGCTCGGCGGCGCGCCGCTCCCGCAGGTGATCGCGGTAAGGATCGACGAGGGTGGGCCGGTAGCGTGGAGCGCGGCGCAGGGCCTCGGGCTCACGGGTGCGGGCGTAGCGCTTGACGGTGTTCAGGGACAGATTGAGACGGCGTGCGCATTCCAGCAGGCCAACGCCCTTGTCCAGCAGGTCGTGGATCTGCTGCCGGCGTTCGCGGGTGGTCTGCTCCCGGACACATGCGGGCCGAGCCGGGTTGACCGTGGCCCAGCAGGAGCTGTGGGAGCGGACCTCAGCGAGGGTCTTGTCACAGAGGTTTTCCACACGTGCCATCTGTCGCTGACCTGTGTCGCGTGGGGCAACGCCCTGCGGATCGCCTCGCCGTAGGCACCCGACCCGTCCCGGCAGACGATCTCCACTCCGGGGTGGGCACGCAGCCACGCCTCAAGGGCGTCGGCGCCACGGCCGGGGAGAACGTCGATGCGCTCGCCGGTTTCGGCGTCGGTGAGGATGGTGGCGTATCGGTGGCGCCGTTTGAGAGCGAAGTCATCGACCCCGAGCACTCGGGGGACCCGCGGTGGCGGCAGCGGCAACCGCATGAGCAGCCGCAGCGCGGTGGACCTCGAGATCGCGACGTCCAGTGCCTGTGACAGGCGAGCGCCCGCCCGGCCCGCGAGCTCTCTGGCCACCGCTCCCAGTTGGCCGGTGAGCCGGTTGGTGCGGCGCTGGTAGCGCTCCAGCAGCCCTGGAACCTGTTCACGGAACGTCTGCCGTGGGCACCCCAGCGTCGGGCAGACCAGGCGTCGTACTGTCACCGATACCACCACTGTCCGCCCGTCGATCGGGACGTCCGTGACCGTCCGGCCGTAGAAGCCGTGCACACGGCTGGTCAGCACCCCGCACACCGGGCAGGGCACAGGCTCATCCCGAGTGCGGGCCATGACCCGAATGAGGTCGTTCTCGTCCACCACATCCTCAATGACCAGGTCAGACAGCCCCGAGAACACCACGCCCACCAGATCGTTGATCTTCAGCACACCCCAAGCTGGCAGATGATCACCCAACGCCACCACCGATTACAGGACAGAGCCGAAAAGTTGACACTCCCGTCACAAAGCCGCTTGCCGAGGAGTGTGACCAACGCCGGTGTGCCGGTTTCAGCTGGCGTAGACGGTGCGGGTTTCGAGGTAGGCCTGGAGGCCGTGGATGCCGAATTCGCGGCCGAAGCCGGACATCTTGAAGCCTCCGAAGGGGCTGGTGGGGTCGTCTACGATCTGATTGATCATCACCCGGCCGGCAAGGATGCGGTTGGCGACCTTGCGGGCGCGTTCCTGGTCCTGGCCATAGACGTAGGCATGGAGTCCGTATTCGACGTCGTTGGCGATGGCGACCGCCTCGTCGTCGTTGCGGTAGGTGATGACCGACAGGACGGGGCCGAAGATCTCTTCCTGAGCGATGGTCATGTCGTTGGTGACGTTGGTGAAGACGGTGGGCTTCACGTAGTTGCCGGCCTCGAAGCCCGCGGGCTTGCCCTCGCCGCCGACGAGTACCTCGGCACCCTCTTCGATGCCCTTGCGGATGTAGCTCTGGACTCGTTCGTAGTGTCCGGCGGACACCATGGGCTGGATCTGGTCGCCGATCTTGAGAACCTCGACGCCTGCCTTGATCGCGGTCTTTGCCTCGTCGAGGCGGCTCTCGGGGACGAGGATGCGGGTTCCGGCGATGCAGGCCTGTCCGGTGTTCATCAGGCCGGCCCCAAGCGCGAACCCGATCGCGTCCTCCATGTCGGCGTCGTCGAGCACGATGGTCGGTGACTTGCCCCCGAGTTCCAGCGTGACCCGCTTCATGGTCTCGGTCGCGTCGTGGTTGATCTGCTTGCCGATCCGGGTCGAGCCGGTGAAGGAGATCTTCTGCACGTCGGGGCTGCGAGTGATCGTGTTGCCGACGGTGGCGCCGGGGCCGATGACGACGTTGATGACACCAGGCGGCAGGGCGGCCTTCTCGAAGCACTCCATGAGGATCTGCGCCTCGAGCGGGCTCAGTTCGCTGGGCTTGATGACCACGGTGCAGCCGGCGGCGAGCGCGGATGCGGTCTTGCCGCAGACGAACCAGGGGTTTCCGTTCCACGGGGTGAGCAGGCCGGCCACGCCGACCGGCACCTTGGTGATGGTGGCGTTTCCGTTGGTCTCCTCAAAGGTTTCCGGCTTGAGGAGGTCCTGGACGAGGACGAAGAAGTCGCGAGCCTGGCCGTCGATGTAGCCGGCGAAGAAAGCAGGGGCACCGTATTCGGCGACGGTCATCGCGACCAAGTCGTCCATGCGCTCGGTCAGCGCGTCGGCGATGCGCTGCAGGTACTGCCTGCGTTCGTCCAGGCTGGTCGTGGACCAGGCGGGGAAGGCGGTCTTGGCCGCGGCGATGGCCCGTTCGGCGTCCACGGCGTCGCCAAGCGTCGAGCGTCCGATGAGTTCACCGGTCGCGGGATTGTGGATGTCGACGGTGTCCTGGCCGTGCGAATCGACGAAACGGCCGTTGATGAAGTGCTGACTGACGGATTTCATGGTTGTGCTTCCTTACTGTTTCGCGCGGGCCCGGGTGCGTCCCTTGGGCCGGGGCTGGTTCCGGTTATCGGCTCGCGGGGTCGTGCTCGACCAGGTCGTGCGGGTTGTCGATGCGGGGGAGGGTGTTGAAGAAGCCGTCCTCCAGGCGGCGGTGAACGATCCGCCACCCTTGCGGGCGCCGTTCCAGGCGGTCGTGCCACAGGCCGGTGTGAATGACGTTGGCGTTGCCGTCCCGCGTCTCATGGGTGTGGAAGAAGGGCGAAATCGCGGTCGCGGTATCGCCGTCGAGCGTGACCGTCGCGTAGCCCTCACGGTGCTGCCACAGGCCGAACAGCCGGCCCAGCCCCTGGTCGCCTCTGCGGTCCTTGCCACGCATGAAGTCGACGTACTCTTCCAGGCCGATCTCGGCACTCAGCCCCACGTCGGAGGCATCAATCACGGCGTCCGGGGCGAAGACCTCCGCCCACTGGGCCAGCATGTCCTGGTCCTCGTTGTCGCCCTGATGCAGGTCCTGTCCCAGGCCATACCGGGCGATCACATCCTGGATCGCAATCCGGTCCAGCACATAGCGGACATCGGATTCCACGGTCATGACTCGTTATCCTTTCTTGTGATGGGCGTCTGAGCGCGCGGCCGTCACGTTAGCCATCCGCAGCCGTTGGCGTGAGCCGCCGGCGCCGACAGGCCGCGATCACAGCGGTCCGCGTTCAACGCGCACTGTTCGGCGTTCCTGGCCGGTTTCGTGCGCGCCACGATTCGTTGCCAGGCCGCGAAGGGGACTGGCCCGGCGGTCGCCCGGCTGCGGAAGGGTACGCCGACTCCCCGCCAGCGGATTATTCGCGTGTGCCTGATGGTCAGACGGCCAGGACGATGCGGCCGGGTACCTCGCGTGCCTCCAGCCGGCGGTGTGCCTCTGCCGCGTCGGTGAGCGGGAGTTCGTCGACGCGCTGGGTCAGCCGGCCCGCCGCGAGGAGGGAGACGACCTGCTCGACCGCCGGCCGTGCGGCGGAGGGGTTGTCCTGGAGGTAGGGACCTACGGCGAAGCCGAGCATGCCCGCGTTCCTGATCCACAGTTCGTCGCCGGTGAGCGGGATGTCCAGGTCGCGGGCGGCGTGGCCGAGGAGCAGGATGCGGCCGAGCGGCGCCAGGACGTCGAGGGTGGCGGTGCGTACCTGGCCGCCGACCGGGTCGACGACGACATCGACCGGGCGGCCTTCCAGGGCCTTCACGAACTGGTCACTGGTGAACACCTCGTCGTAGTCCAGGTGTGTGGTGTCAGCGATCCTGGCCTGCGAGGAGACGGTACCTGTGATGTGCGAAGCGCCCAGTGAGCGGGCGACCGCGGGGAAGGCGGCGGCCAGGCCGCCCGCCGCGCCGTGCACCAGCACCTTCTCCCCCTTGCGCAGGTGTGCCACGCGGGTGAGCGCCAGATACGCCGTGGTCGCATTCGGCAGGACCGCGACAGCCTGAGCCGGGTCTACACCGCTGCCCTTGAGGGACACGGTCATGGCAACGTCGGCCAGGGTCACCGTGGCGTATCCGCCCAGTGACATCTGGGAGAGCGTCACGACCGGTTCGCCGATCTGGAATTCGGTGACGCCGTCGCCCAGTTCACGGACGGTTCCGGCGACCTCCAGACCGGGCACGAAAGGCGGCTGGGGGTATCCGGCCCGGCCGGCCATGTCGCCGCGGCGAAACAGGACGTCGACCAGGCCGACCGCGGCGTGGCTGGTGTCGATGGTGATCTGTCCCGGGCCCGGCTTCGGGTCGGGCTGCTCAACCGGAACCAGGACCCCGGGTCCACCGAACTCACTGATGGTCATCGCATGCATTGAAAACTCCTGCTTCGTACTCTGCGGGTGTGATCACCCGCCCCAGGCCGGGGCGGTCGCCGGGCGCCCGCGAAGAGGCCGCTGGGCCTGCGGCCCGCCCGGCAGAGAGCCGCGTCCGTGCTCGGCGCGCCCTGCGGGCGTTGGCTCCGTGCAGTTCTCGCGCCGCCGACACCTGACAGTAACGCAATGCCATTGCGTTGTACAGCGCAATGGCATTGCGTTGTACTGTTGCCGCATGTCAGAAGCCAGCACCTTTCAGCGGGCCTACTCTCGCCGCCATAAGCAGCAGCGGGCCGCCGACCTCATGGAAGCGGCCCGTACCCTCGGTGCCCGGGACGGCATCCGCGCGGTCACCCTGACCGCGATTGCCACCCAGGCCGGCGTCCACGCCTCAGCCGTACGCCGCTACTACGCCTCGCGCGAAGAGATCCTGCTCGCCCTCGCCGAGGAGGGGTACGCCGACTGGTCCCAGGACATCGCCGTGCGCCTGGCAGGCCTCCAGCGAGTCGCCTCGACCGAACTGGCCGGCATCCTCACGGCCTCGCTCGCCGAGCGCCCGCTCTTCTGCGACCTGCTCACCCACGTCACCCTGAGCCTCGAACGCGAGGTCTCCTACGAGCGTGTACACGCCTTCAAGAGCGTCGCCATCGTCGCTGTGGGAGCCCTTACCGACGCCATCACCGCAGCCAGCACACTCGACAAGGCCCAGGCCGGCGACGTGATCATCGGGATCATCGCGATGACCGCATCGCTGTGGCAGGCAGGCCACCCCGCCGAAACCCTCACCCGCCTCTACGCCGAAGAGCCCTCCATGGCGCACATCGGCATCGACTTCGAACCCACCCTCACCCGCCTGACCACCGCTCTGATCGACGGAATGGCCCATCCCCAGCAACGCTCAGCCCGAATTCCCAGCCTTTGAACACCGCGAAACCGCCCCCGGCGGATCGCGGCGTAGAGCTCAACCTTCGAAGGGGGCATGGAGGCGCTCCTTTATCACGAACCGCATCCGGCATTTCACCGTGGGCCACACCGTGCGGTCAACCTCAGGAACAACGAATTCACCGGGACACGACCGCGGTCACACTCGACGAGCAAGCGCGGTCAACTCTCACGAACAAAACCATGGTGAGGCTCCTTTCACTCAGTCGAGCTTGACGAAGAGCTCCCAGGTGTGGGGTGTGGTCACGAGGGAGGGGGAGCTGGTGACGATCCCGGTATTCCACAGGTCGCCGATGGTGATGGTGATCTCATCGCCTTCCCGCTGCGGGATGAACTGTCCCGACTTCACCGCGGCCAGGAAGCGGGTCCACCGGGGGAAGGCTCACCCGGACGAACCCGTGCGAGGCATCGGCCGGATCGCGCACGTACACCAGCGGCCCACGCGCCTGGCGCTCGACCTCCAAGGCCCTCGCATACGCCCCAGCCCAGGAGTCTCGTTGTCATGCCGCGCGCTCCTGCCCGCCGGAGGACGTGTCCTTGCCTGGCCCTAAGGCGGATCTGCATCCTGCGCCGCGACCGCCAGTTCGGCGGCCATCTCCAGGCGGCCCAGGACGCTGAGTGAGGGTGCCTGTCTCATCTGACGCACGCGGCAGCCGATTCGGCGTGCCGCCGTCTCGGCCGCCGAGCCCGGACAGGAGGTGTACTCCCTGAGCCGCTGATCGGATATTCGGCCTGTCCACCAGCGGAAATGCCATCCCTGGGGGCCGAGCTCCACCCAGACGTCCACGCGGTGGGCCGGCATGCGGGATGAGGACTCATCGCTCAGAGTGGAGGCACTCCTCAAGTCCTTGGATGCGTTCATGCGAAGACGTGATCTTTTCCCCCTCGCCGGAAGCCTCGCGGTCACGGCCTTGATCTCCACCGCGGTCGAGACACCTTCGCCGCCCCTGTTCAACCGTGAGCTGTACGAGACATGCGCCCAGTTGACCGCGACGTATCGGGGGTCGAGCAGTCGAACCAGCCCTACGGATTGTTCGTCCGCTGGTTGCCGAGTTCTGGCGCGGATTGTCACCTTTCGCCCTACTTGTCCGCCCGGGCGCCCTTGGGTGTTCTTGACGGTCAGCGTGCCATGGAAAGGGGGCGAAGCCTGGGAGGTGTTCGGTTTTGATCTTCCATTGATCGTCTTCGGGGCCGGCATGATCGTGAGCGCGCCCTGAGGGATTCGAACCCCCGACCGTCGGATTAGAAGTCCGATGCTCTATCCGGCTGAGCTAAGGGCGCTTGATTTGGGGAGTTGACCAGCGGGGTTGCTGACCTTGGCCTAAGGTAGCATAGCCGCACACCGATGAAACAGCATCGGATTTGGAGCTTTCCCCATGGGTAGATCCCCACTCCTCCGAGACCTCATCCCCTCGTGGAAGCTGGCCCTCGAAGGCGAGAAGCTCGCCGCTGGCACCATCACGAGCTACGTCCATTCCGCGCGACTTCTGATCGCCTATCTCGCCCAGCATGACATGCCCGGACAGCTCGACAAGATTGAGGCCAAGCACGTGCGCGCCTTTCTGGCCGCGCGCCTGCACGGCTGCTGGCTCGACGACAAGCGCATCAAGCCCTGCCCCTGCGGGGACACCCGGGCTCGCAGCGCGGGCGACGCGCACAAGCACTTCCGCAACCTCCGCGTCCTGTTCAACTGGCTCGTAGACGAAGAAGAGCTCGACGGCCCCTCCCCGATGGCCAACGTCGCGCCGCCCAACGTGGTCACCCAGCCGGTCGAGCCCCTCAGTGAGGACGAGCTCAAGCTCATGCTCAAGACGTGCTCCGGCACCACCTTCATCGACCGCCGCGACACGGCCATTATGCGGATCCTGCTCGACAACGGCATGCGAGGCTCCGGCCTGGCGGGGCTGCACTACCACCCCGAGGACGACGAGCTCACCGACGTGTTCCTGTCCCAGCACGTTCTGCGGATACGTCTCAAGGGCGGCCGGATGCACATGGCCCCGATCGGGCGCAAGACGGCTGCCGCCATCGATCGCTACCTCCGCGCCCGGGCGCGGCACAAGCACGCCGACTCGCCGTGGCTGTGGCTGCCCGAGCGTGGCATCACCGCGGCCGGTGGCGACCGCCGCCTGACAACGACCGGCATCCTGCAGATGCTGAAGCGGCGAGCCAAGGAGGCCGGCATCTCCGGCGTCTACACGCACCGCTTCCGCACGACCATGGCGACCTCGTTCTTGGACGCGGGGGGCGACCCGATCGACCTGATGCACGTGGGCGGCTGGACCTCGCTGGAGATGGTCCGCCGCTACACCATGGCGACGGCCCAGCGCCGGGCGCGGGACGCGCACGCCCGGCTGTCGCCAGGTGACCGGATCTAGCCGGTGGAGCGGTTGATCTTGGTGACGTGGTCGGTCCGCAGTTTGAGCGCCAATGGCGCTGCGTTTGTTCAGCGGCACCAGGGGTAAGCCGGGTCTTCAGTGATCCTCACCTGTTGAGGCGCATTTCGGGGGAAGGCCCACGTACGGCCTGCGGTACTGATGGCCGTCACAGTGGTCTCATTCAGGGCGACCTCGGCGAACGGATTGGCCTCGCTGGAGACCGCGACCCATTCCAAGGTGCCTTCGTCATCGTCTCGCGTCAGAGCGACCCAGCCGATGCTGCCGTGGTTGGCTGACTCTCCTGCCAAGGCACGACCCTTGGCGTAGGTGCACGAGGCGAGCACGGAATCGACTTCCACCCAATCGTTGGCCTTCCACGCGGTGGCTCGTAGGACCTCGACCCACTGCCATCGCTCGGCCTGTAGATCGTTGAGCTGACCTGGTGGGGAGAAGCGCATGAGGCGCATCACTGACAGCGAACCATCGGCGAACATGATGAACTCTCCGTCAGGCGCCTCCCGGGCACGCCAGCGGCGATGGACCTCGTAGGCTGCGGCTGTCATGTCGGAGGTATCCACGCCCGGCATCATGACAGGGGGGCCGCAACCGCATAGACGGGACGGAACAACGGACACCAGATGGGGGGAGTACCTCACAGGGGTGTGAGCTCGTGGCGCTCATCGTCGTGACCGGGCCGCCGGCCGCATTTGCTACGAGCCCTAGGTTCTGTGCGTACGCGGGGCCATCTTGTGGATACGAAGCCTCCGGCCCGTCTAAAGATCCCAACTCCGTACAGGCCGCTCGTGCCTGATTCCGCATGATCCTACGAGTGAGTACACACCCGGTTTCCGGGAGGGGCCTCAGACGGTGCCTCGTGGGGACAAGCCGGCCTTGCGGTAGATCTCGTCGATGACGGCCATGTTGGCGATCGAGTCCGACGGCGGGGTGAGGTTGCCGTCTCCGGTCTGTACGGCTGACGCGAACGCCCTCAACTGGTAGGTGTACGTGGCGTCGCCCGCGACCCGCTCCCGCCGCGTGACGCCGTCGACCGTGTACGACAGGCGGTGGAAGATCTGCGGGGCGATGAAGTTCAGGACCCGCATCTCGCCACGCGAGCCGGTGACCCGGGCGGCGATCTTGAGTAACCGCGACGACCACATCGAGGCGTGGACCCGGCCGGACGCACCCGAGGGGAACTCCAGCGCGGCCGCCATCGCGCGGTCAACGCCTGGCGAGCGGAGAAGGGCTCGCGCCGACACGACGGTGGGCTCACCTCCGCCGAGCAGGCGCGCGCAATGTACGGCGTAGCACCCGGCGTCCATGAGCGCTCCGCCGGCGAGCGGCAGCGAGTATCGGATGTCGGAGAAGCGGGGGAGCGGGAAGCACAGCCACGTCTCGATCTCCTGGATCTCGCCCAGGTCGCCGACGATCGAGAGCATCCGCTCGGCCAGCGGGTGATACCGGTAGTGGAATGCCTCCATCACGACAAGGCCGGACTTGTCCGTGGCCTCGGCGACCGTACGGGCCTCCGCCTCGTTGGACGCGAACGGCTTCTCGCACAGGACGTGCTTGCCGGCCTCCAGAGCCCGCAGGGTCCACTCGGCGTGCAGAGCGTTCGGCAGCGGGTTGTAGACGGCGTCGATCGACGGGTCGGCTACCAGCGCCTCGTAGGAGTCGTGCACGACCGGGATGCCATGCTTCGCCGCGAAGGCGGCGGCCCGTGACCGGTCTCTGGCGGCGACCGCGGCGACCTCGACACCGGGAACGAGCCGGGCGGGCCTCACAAGGGCGGCGGGGGTGATCCGGGCGGCGCCGAGCGTACCGATTCGCACGCCGATCATCCTAAGGGTCCGCCATGAACCTGGCATTCATCGATCTACGGCGCTCGCAGCCGACGCCTGTGGCTCGCGTCAACCCGTACTTCTGGCTCCTTCTCCCGGCATGCCATCCTGGCGCAGGTCAGGCTCCGGGCGAGGTCGTGACCACTAAGGTAGATGGCTATGTTCGCGCGCACGGCCCCCTCTGAGATCCCCCTCACCGGTGATGTCACTGAGGGAGTCGTGCGGGTAGGCGGCACGGTCAGGCGCCCCATGCGGGCCTCTTCACCCTCCGTGCACGCACTGCTCAGGCACCTGGAGGCGGCCGGGTTCGAGGGCGCTCCGCGCGTCGTCGGCATTGACGGGCTCGACCGGGAGATCCTGACGTTCGTCGAGGGCGAGGTGCCGACGCGCCCCCTGCCCCGGTACGCCGTCAGCGACGAGACGCTGGTCGCGCTCGCCCGTCTGCTGCGGCGGTTCCACGACGCGGCGGCGACCTTCACCCCGCCGCCGGGTGCGATCTGGGAGAGCGGGTCCGCCCCGGACGACGAGCCCGAGTTGATCGGCCACTGCGACGTCACCCCCGAGAACGTCGTCTTCCGCGAGGACCCACGAGCGTCGCGGCCGGTGCCGTACGCTCTGATCGACTTCGACATGGCCAGGCCGACCACACGGCTCTTCGACGTGGTCACGACGCTGCGGCACTGGGCGCCGATAGCCGACCCGCTCGACCGCGACCCGCTCCAGCGCCATCTGGACGCCGGGGCACGCCTGCGGCTCTTCTCCGACGCGTACGGCCTGGGCCGGAGGGACAGGCTGCGGCTGCTGGAGGTGGCCCGGATCAGGTTCGGCCGCTCTTATACGGCCATGCGCACGAGAGCGGAGACCCACGGGGGAGGCTGGGCCGCCCTGTGGGCCGGAGGAGCCGGCCAGCGGATCAGAAGGGCGGCCGCGTGGCTCGACGCCCACGAGGACTCCCTCCACTCCCACCTGATCTGAGTGGCAGAATGCCCGGGTGATCAAGGGAAGGGCGACCGCGGCGGGGATTCTTCTCGGGGCGGCGATCGACGCCGTGGCAGGGGACCCGAGGCGAGGTCATCCCGTGGCCGTGTTCGGCAGCCGGGTGGCCGCCCTAGAAAAGCGGATATATCGGGACTCGCGCCGCCGCGGGGTGGCCTTCTCCGCCTTATGCGTCGGCACCGCCGCCGGCGTCGGCGTCCTCGCCGACCGGCTGACCCGTTCGCGCCCGGCCGCCCGGACGGCCGTCACCGCCGCCGCGACCTGGGCCGTCCTCGGCGGGACGACCCTGGCCCGGGAGGGCGCGTACATGGCCCGAACCCTGGAGGAGGGGGACCTAACGGCCGCCCGCGAGCGGCTGCCGCACCTGTGCGGCCGCGATCCCGCCGGCCTGGACGCCGCTGAGCTGGCCAGGGCGACCGTCGAGTCGATCGGCGAGAACACCTCCGACGCCGTCGTCGCCCCGCTCTTCTGGGGCGCGGTCGCCGGCGTTCCCGGCCTGCTGGCCTATCGCGCGATCAACACGCTGGACGCCATGGTCGGCCACCGGTCGCCGCGATATGAGCGGTTCGGATGGGCGTCGGCCCGGCTCGACGACGTGGCCAATTTCGTGCCGGCCCGGCTAACCGGCCTGCTCACCGTCGCCTTCGCGCCCGCCGTGGGCGGATCCCCGCGCCGCGCGTTAGCCATGCTCCGCCGCGATGGCCATCGTCACCCGAGCCCCAACTCCGGGCGGTGCGAGGCCGCCTTCGCGGGGGCCCTCGGCGTACGGCTCGGCGGTGCCAACGACTATGGCGGCCGGGTGGAGCACCGTCCGGAACTGGGCGACGGCCCACGTCCGGCGGTCGCGGACATCCGCAGGTCCGTACGGCTGGCACGCGCGGTCTCACTCTCGGCCGTGGCGCTCGCGGTCGGCGTCCGGTTGTCAAGGACTGCATGATCACGCGTGAGAGGGTTGGTCAACGCCGTTGCGTTTAGCATCGTGGGCGGGAGGCAAGTCCCTTCTCGAAGATCGTGATGTGGGTGTGGAAGCTGTAGGTTTGCGTGGTTGTGGG
>NZ_JBGCBZ010000027.1:0-95908 GCF_041262585.1 Planotetraspora sp. GP83
TCCTAACTCCCCGTGTTTCCTATCTCTGGAGACATGCTCCACCGGGGTTTCCTATGTCTCGAGACACCCGTTTCCTATGTCCTGAACCAGAACACCGCCACCCCGACCCAGAAGTTGCAGTTCAAGGGCCTGATCGCTGAGACAGCGATCAGGCCCTTGATCGTTTGACCGTCATTTGACCGTCGGTCTGAACGCCTCCAGGGGTCACTGGCGGGTTCAAATGAGTTTCCCTGGGCACCTTGATCGCTGCATGACTAGGACTTCGAAGATCTTGAGCCCTTCGGCCGCGACTGCCCTGGCCTCGCTCCGCCCGGCGAGCGCACTGCGGATCCGGCCGAGGCTGCCGGCCGATACGCCAAGCTGCTCGACGACCAACGCGGTCACCTTGGCCTCGTACCGGCCACCTGCGGAGCGGACGCCCTGACGGCGATCGGCTGGGAGGGACCCTCAACTATCACGCGACGCCGCCATTGTCCGCGATGCTGCGCAGTTGGGAGAGCCGCTTCCGCGCGCGCGCGTGGTCGCGGTCGGATTCGCCACCCTCTACGTCAGCGTCCCCGCCCCGCCCACCGCCCTGGACCATGCCGTACACGTGGCTGCCGGAACTTGCCGACCGGCGGGTGCTGAAGCGGATCGACGGCCCGCTGGACGACACCGTGCCGGCGCGGCGGCCGATCACCGTACGGGACCTGCTGACCTCCGCGTTCGGGCTCGGCATGGATATGACGTCGCGGGGCACTCCGATCATGGGCGCGATCTTCGAGCAGGGTCTCACGCCCGATCTACCCGACCCGATGCCCGAGCCGGATGAGTGGATGCGCCGCCTTGGGGCGCTTCCGCTGATGCACCAGCCCGGAGAGCCCTGGCAGTACCACATCAGCAACGATCGCGGAGCGCGGGACCGGGCCGGTGCGGGAACCGGGGGGGCTTTCGTGCTAGCCTTTCCGCATATTCCTAGTAGAGAAAGTAGGGATTATGACCGCCGATCTCGCCGTCCTCGCCGTCACCGACCGGCCGTACGAGCCGGAGGAGTGCGCCGAGCTCGCCCGTCGGGCCGCGGAGCTCGTCGACATCGGCGAGCTGCCGCGGAGCGGGCCCGGGGGGTACGTGCTGCTGTGGTCGGACGACCACTCCATTGCCTGGCTCAACACCTGGTGGGAGGCTCGCGACACCGGCTTCCACGACCACGACGGATCGGCGGTCGGCGTGTACGTCCTGGCGGGCAGGGTGTCCAACGAGGGGCTTTCGATCAGAGGCACGCGGCAGGTCGGGTTTTACGGAGCCGGCGAGTCGTTCTCTTTCCCCGGGACCGGCATCCACCGAATGGATCACGAGGCGGGCGCGGTCACGATCCATGTCTACTCGCCGCCGCTGCGCGGCATCGGGCACTACGACGTGGTGGACGGGTTCCTGCGACGCACGCCCGGCTCCCCCGACGAGGCCTCGCCGCCGAGCCCGGGGCTGCGCGAGGCGCTCGGCGTCAGCTGATCGAAAACACCGGCGGGCTGGCAATGCCCGAACTCGATCACGCTTCGAAGCTATGGAGCGATGGAGCTATGGAGCTAATGATCGCCCACTCAGCACGGCAATCGCTATAGCGCTCTTTGGGTACGTGGTGGCCGTGCCCCCGGGAACCTCTGCACCGGCGCGGATGATACAAACGCGTTCTACAAGGCCCGGGGCCCGCGCGCCGGTGGACGGCGGGCCCCGGTGGACGGGTCTAATTCTCGGCCAGGCGCGTGGTGAAGAGCGTGACGGGACGCTCCTCCTTCACCCCGTCGACCACGATGTCCACGACCTCGTTGTAGAACGCGACGTGATCCTTGATGGCCGCGGCCGCCGGAATCGGGTCGGGATAGGCCCAGGCCACGTCCGCGGGCACGCCCTCGACCGGCTCACGCAGGGACCAGTACGAAGCCTGCCCCTTGTACGGGCACCGGGTGTGGGTGTCGGTTGGCACGAGCAGGTCGAAGTTCACGTCCTTCGGCGGGATGTAGTAGCGGGTGGGCAGCCCCGTCTCGTACAGGAGAACGGGCTCCCGGGAGTCGGCGACGACCTGGCCGCCGATCTCGATCCGGACGTGGCGCGAGCTGGGGATGGGATCGACCCGCTTGTAGGGGTCGCGTGGGTGCACGAAGATCTCCTCCTCTTCCTCCAGCCAGCGGTCGAGCACGGGCTCGGCCCGCTGGAACCACTCCAGGGACAGATACCCGGGGAGATCCGGGTACTCGAACGCGGCGTTGTAGGCGACCTCCCCGTCCACCACCAGATCGAAGAACCTCGTCGCCCCCTCGTGCGTTCCGGCCGGCGGGTTCTCGGCCGGGCGCAGCAGGTCGGTGCGCACGTCGGCCTCGGGGAACGCGTACCGGGGCACGGGATGCCCCGGCTCCCACACGAGGACCGCGGCGCGGCTGTCCACCACGGCGACCGCGCCCTTGTAGCCGCGCACCCAGCGCCGGCTCGGCTCCCAGTTGAATGTCCTGTCGTACGGCACGGTCACACCTCAGCCAGTTCCGCGACGTACGGCCGGCCCTCGCGCCAGGCGGCGACCTGGTCGGGGCGGCCGAACACCTGAAGGTAGTTCTCGACGTTGTCCTTGACACGGTCCCACAGCAGCGCGGGCTCGTAGTCGGTGCCGTCGGCTCCGACGAACGCCGCCAGGGGCTCGATCACGGTGTCGAGCGACGGGTGCCAGAACACGGCGGTGGAGCGCCGGGTGACGGTGCCGCCCGCGACGACACGGTGGCGTCCCGACGTCAGCCGGTCGTTGGTCCACTGGGTCAGGATGTGCCCGGAGAAGACCTGCAACGCGCCGGGCACGATCGGCACGGGAATCCAGCTCCCGTCGGGCGCCTGGCCCTGGAGCCCCGCGTAGTCGCCGCGCTGGTGCAGCACGGTGAGAACGGAGCCGTCCGCGTGTTCGAGCAACAGGAGCTTCTCCTCGTCGGAGGAGACGTCCTCGTGGGACCAGGTCGGGTAGTCGTTGACGACGAAGGTCGTGTAGTGAGGACGGCCCGCGATCGGGAACGTCGACAGCGGCACGTCGAGCACCCGCGCGTAGAGGGCGAGCACCCGCTCCGCCACGCCCACGGACGCGTCGTGGTAGTTCTTGGCCAGCTCGCGCAGGCCGGGCTCCTGCGACGGCCACACGTTGACGTGTGTGTACAGCTGGGCGTACTCCTCGGAGAGGCCTGCCGCGACGGCCTCCTCGGCGCTGTCGAACTGGCCGATGTTGTAGCGTTCGAGCTCCAGACGGCCGAAGTCGTCCGGCCACTGCCGCCAACCGCGGAACGGGTGCCCGGTCGGGCTGGCCAGCCGCGCCTTCTCCTCGCGCGGCAGGTCGAGCACCCGGCCGATGGAGTCGTGGAAGCCGTCGATCAGCTCTCCGGGCACGCCGTGGTTGACGACCTGGATGATGCCGATCCGCTCGGCGGTCTCCCGTACGGACTGGAGCAGCTCTGCCGGTGCGTCGTCGCTGAGGGCGAGTTCGAGGTCCACGACAGGGATCTGGTGGGTCATGCGGTGCTCCTTTGGATCTGGTCGAGCAGGTCGCGCAGCAGCTGGGGCACCTCGGGCTCCCCAGCGGCCACGACGTCGGCGGTAGGCACGCGGTGGCGGAACTCGGCGACGGCCTCGTCGCTGAGCCGGCCGCCCTCGGCGGGCCGTACGAGGACGACGGGGGTCCGGCGGGCGGCGAGCGCGGCCAGCGGCTCCCACAGCGTCGCGTCGTCGAGCTTTCCGGCCGCGTCCGCGGGGAGGTCGGCCAGGTGGTGGCGCCACGCCCAGGTTCCGTCCGCCTCCTGGGCGGTCTCGTAGCGGGTGTCGTCGGCCAGGTCGGCCTCCGCGTCCTGGGGCCGGATCCGCCGGATGTCGGCGAGCGCCTCCTCCTGGGACGCATAACGGGGGGAACCAGACAGGACGGGCGCGACGCCCGATCCCGGCAGGGTGTCGAGCAGGACGAGCGCGCCGACCAGCTCGGCCGCCCTGATGGTCAGTGCGATCGCCGTCAGCGCGCCGAGCCCGGCGCCGACGACCACCCGGGCGTTGGGGGCGAACGACCTGATGGCCTCGGCGGTCGCCCCGGCGAGCCGGCGAGGGGCGTAGTCGCCGCTACCGCGCCAGTTGGAACGGCCGTGCCCGGGCAGGTCGAGCGCGACCGCCGGGCGGTCCAACGCGAGCAGGAGCCGGTCGAAGGAGCGGGCGCTGCGCCCCGCGTCGTGCA
This sequence comes from Planotetraspora sp. GP83, assembly GCF_041262585.1. Classification (NCBI taxonomy): domain Bacteria; kingdom Bacillati; phylum Actinomycetota; class Actinomycetes; order Streptosporangiales; family Streptosporangiaceae; genus Planotetraspora; species Planotetraspora sp. GP83. Next base: position 4,223 of record NZ_JBGCBZ010000027.1, read on the forward strand.
GGAGCACGGTCTGGATGGGCGGGTTGCCCCACGTGACGCCACTGACGTGGCCTCCGGACACGACGCTGAGCCAGCGGCGCTGGATCCGGCGCGGGTCGGTGACCGGCAGCAGGGCGAATTCCTGTTCGGGTACGGCGAGCTTGGTGGGCATGCGGTGTCTCCCGGGGTGTCCGAGGGGGTCCGAAGGGTGCTGTGGCTCACGGCCGGCCGGTCAGGCGGTGGCATCCTCCTTCTCCCGCTCGCGCGGAGGGTCGTGCCTGGCGGCGACGAGGGAAGCCGTGTACGGATGCCGGGGCGCCAGCAGGACCTGCTCCGCGGGGCCCTCCTCGACGATCCGGCCGTCCCGCATGACGACGATCCGGTCGGCCAGGTAGCCGACCACCGCCAGGTCGTGGGAGATGAACAGGTAGGACACGCCGGTCGCGCGCTGGCGGTCGGCGAGCAGCCGGAGAACCCCCGCCTGCACGCTCACGTCGAGCGCGGACACCGGCTCGTCGCAGATCAACAGATCGGGCTCGCCCGCGAAGGCACGCGCGATGGCGACCCGCTGCTTCTGGCCGCCCGACAGCCGGTGGGGCCGCGAGCCGAGCAGGTGCGGGTCGAGGCCGGACCGTTCCGCCAGCCGTTCGGCGCTCTGCCCCGCTCGCAGCGCGCGCCTCCCCAGCGCATGGGTCAGGATCGTGCCCACGGTGTGGCTGGGATTCAGCGAAGCGTCCCAGTTCTGGAAGACCATCTGAACGCGCCGCCTGGTGGCCTGGTCCCTGCGGCCCACGGTGGCGGCGAGCTCCGTCCCGTCGAGCGTGATCGTTCCCGTGCCGCGCGGGCCGAGCCCCGCCACCGCGCGCGCGAGCGTCGTCTTGCCGCTGCCCGACTCGCCGACCAGGCCCACGATCTCGCCTCGGCGCACCGTCAGATCGACGCCGCGCAGAACGGGTGTCCTGCCGTACGAGATGGTCAGGTCGCGCACTTCGAGCAGTGGCGGACCGGCCGTGGGCGGGTCGTGCGGACCTTCCTCCTCGGCCGGTACGGCGGATGCCCCCGGATGGTGGCAGCGGACCCGGTCGAGCGGCGGCAGGACGGTCCGGCACAGCTCGTCGGCGGCGGCGCACCGGGGCGCGAAGGCGCAGCCCCGCGTCTGCTCGCCCGGCGCGGGCGGCCGTCCGGGGATCGCGGCCAGCGGACGGGTCCGCCGGGACACCCCGATCCGGGGCACGCTGCCGAGCAGCGCCGACGTGTACGGATGCTCGGGCGACGACAACACGGACGCGGCGGGCCCCTCCTCCACGACGCGGCCCGCGTACAGGACGCCGACGTCGTCGCAGAGCCGCCCGACCAGGGCCAGGTCGTGGCTGATCAGCACGACCGCCGCGCGGATTTCCGCCCGCAGCGCCGAGATCAGGTCGAGGATCTCGCGCTCCACTGTGGCGTCGAGCCCGGTCGTCGGCTCGTCCAGCACGAGGAGGCGGGGACGCCCCGCGAGAGCGGCCGCGATGACGACCCGCTGCTGCTGCCCGCCGGACAACTGGTGGGGATAGCGCCCCGCGATGGCCGCGGGGTCGGGCAGCCGGACCTTCTCCAGCAGGCCGAGCGTGTCGCGCCGGGCCTCGGCGCGGCTCCGCCCGTGCGCCCGCAGGATCTCGGCGAGCTGCGCGCCGACCCGCATGGTCGGGTCGAGCGAGCTGCCCGCCTCCTGGTGGACCACCGCGAGGGCGGACTTGCGCCAGCGCCGCAACTCGGCCGGGGAGAGGCCGAACACATCCACACCGTCCACGTGAACCCGGCCGGCCGTGACCGCGCCCCCGGGCGGCGGCCCGCCGCCGAGAGCGCGTCCGAGCGTGCTCTTGCCGCACCCCGACTCCCCCACCAGCCCGTACATGGTGCCGGGCGCGACGGAGAACGAGACGTCGCTGACGGCTTCCAGGCCCTGATAGGCGATCGTCAGCCCGGATACGCGCAGTCCGTCGCTCAGTCCGTCACTCAGTCCGTCACTCATGACGCCTCCCATCGGCCGCGCAACGTGTCGGCGACGAGGGCGATGCCGACGACCAGGGAGGCGATGGCCAACGCGGGCGCGAGGACGGTCCACGGGGCGATCTGGAGCCAGACCCTGTTGTCCGACACCGAGGCGCCCCAGTCGGGAGAGCCCGGTGGCTGGCCGAGGCCGAGGAACGACAGGGTGGCGGCGGCGAAGATCGCGTCGCCGAAGCGCGAGGTCGTCTCGACCAGCACGGTCGTCCCGACGTTCGGCAGGATCTCCCGCCCCATGATCGCCCAGGGCCGCTCACCGCGAAGCCTGGCCGCCTCGACATACGGCTTCTCGCGCTCGACCAGCGTGGCGGCCCGTACGCTGCGGGCCACGATGGGGGTGAACGCGCCCCCGATGACCAGGACCATCACGGTAACCGACCGCCCGGCGAGCGCCACGAACAGGACGGTCGCGATGATCGCGGGGAAGACGACGACCGCGTCCAGCAGGCGCATGACGATCTCGTCGACCAGGCCGCCCAGCGTGCCGGCGAAGAGTCCGATGACCGTGCCAAGCAGCACGCCGAGCGCGGTGGCGAGCGGCGCCACCTGGAGGACGGGGCGGGCGCCCGCGAGCATGCGGGAGAAGGTGTCGCGGCCGAACTGGTCGGTGCCGAGCAGATGCCGGGCCCCCGGCGCGGCGAAGCGGTTCAGCGGGTCCTGGGCCACGGGATCGTAGGGCGCCAGCGACGGCCACAGCAGCGCCACGACCGCCCAGGCCGCGACGATCGCCGCTCCGAGGGCGAGCGCGACGCCGAAGCGCCGTCTGGGGAGGTTCAGCGCGATAGCGGTCACGCTGCCGCCTCTCCGAGCCCGACACGCGGATCGAGCAGGCGGTACGTGAGGTCGGCCGCGAGCACGATCAGCATGTAGAGGACGCCGAGGACCATCGCCGTCGCCTGGAGCGTGGGCAGGTCCTTGTCGATCGCCGACTGGAGCAGCAGCGCCCCGACGCCCGGGTAGTTGAACAGCAGCTCCACCGAGACCAGCCCGCCGAGCAGGAACTGGAGCTGCACGCCGAGCGCGCTGGTCGCCGGAACCGTGGAGTTGCGCACCACGTGCCGCCGCACCACCTGGGCGCGGGTGGCCCCGCGCAGCTCGGCCGCACGGGCGTACGGGCTCTCCACCGAGGCGACGGTGCTCGCCCTCACGTGCCGCGCGACGTACCCCGTGCAGAGCAGCACCAGCGACAGCGCGGGCAGGGCGAGATGGCCGAGCCTGGTCAGCGGCGAGGCGCCCTCCGGAGCTCGCGCGGACGCGGGGAACCAGCGCAACCGCACGGCGAACACGACCAGCAGCACCACCCCGGTGACGAACTCGGGCACCGCCCCGAGTGTGAGGCCGGTGACGCTGATCAACCGGTCGGCCGGGCGGTCGTGGTTGACCCCGGCGACCAGTCCGAGCGTGAGCGCGACCGGCACGAGCAGCGCGAACGCCAGGCCGGCGAGCAGCAGCGAGGCCGCGAGCCGGTCGAGCACCAGGTCGCGCACGGGCGCGCCCAACGTGTACGAGTCACCCCAGCGACCGGTGAGGAAGCCCGTCAGCCAGTCCGCGTAGCGTGCGACGAGCGGCCGGTCGAGTCCGAGCTGCGCGCGCAGCGCCGCGACCGAGGCCGGGCTCGCCTCGCGCCCCAGGATCGTCCGCGCCACGTCGCCGGGCACGAGCTCGGTGGCCACGTAGACCAGCAGCGACACCGCGAGCAGCGTCAGCGGTATCGCCGTAAGCCGACGCAGCAGTAATCTCCTCACAGCGTGTGAACCTCGCTGAAGTCCACGTAGTTCGACGGGTGGGCGCTGATCCCGGCGAACTTCTTGCCGTTGTGGGCGCGGATCGCGCCGGCCCACACGGAGATGACGACGGGGACGTCCTCGTTCAGCGCCTTGGCGATGATCTCCGCCTGCGCCTTGCGCTCGGTGTCGGTGGTGGCCGCGTCGTAGGCGTCGGCGGCGGCGTCCAGCGCGGGGTTGGCGTATTTCGAGCCGTTCCACACGCCGCCGGACTTCACCATCGGGATGATGAACTGGCTCGGCACCGCGCGTCCCGCCCATCCGACGAGGTTGGCCGTGCTGAACAGCCAGGGCGTGTCCTTCTCCTGGTCGCCGCCGTAGAACTCCGCTGAGGTGCGCTGGTCGAGCGTGACCTCGATGCCCACCTCCTTGAGCTGCGCCTGGATGGTCAGCGCGTAGTCCTTGGTGGGCGGGTCGAATGTCAGCGGGAACGTGAGTTTCTGGCCGCCGAGCAGCGCGGACACCTTCGCGGGGTCCTTGGCCCGCTGCGGGATGTCGGAGGGCGCGGCCGGGAACAGGGAGGCGAAGAGGTGGTCGTTGCCGAGCGCGCCGATCCCCTCGAAGACCGTGGTGTTGAGGCCCGGCCGGTCCAGGGCGTACGCGACGGCCTGCCTGACCTCCTTTCGGTCGAAGGGCGGCTGGTCCACACGGAAGGTGAACGCGGTCAGGCCGGTGGCCGGCACCTGGTCCACCACGATGTCGCCCGCGCCCTTCAGCGGGCCGACGAGCTGGGCCCTGCTGAGGATCTGCGCGTCGATCTCGCCGCTCTGGAGCGCCAGCAGGTCGGCCTGGTCGTCGGCGTAGAACTTCACCTCCACCCCGTCGAGGTACGGCCGGCCCTCCCGCCAGTACGATGGGTTGCGCACCAGCGACGCGCCACCGGACAAGTCGTAGGACTTCAGCAGGAACGGCCCGGTGCCGATGGGACTCTTCGTGAAGTCGCCCGTGTAGTCCTTCTTCAGGATGACCGTGTTGTAGTTGCCTGCGGACACGAGGTAGGGGAAGTCGGAGAAGGGCCGTTCCAGGGTGAAAACGACCGTGGACGGGCCTGAGACGCTGACGCCACCCCGGGCGAGGACGCTGTCGAACGCCGACAGCGCGGCCGACTTGGCCTTCGGGTCGAGCAGCCGGTCGAACGTGGCCTTGACGGCGTCGGCGTCGAGCGGCGTGCCGTCGGAGAACTTCACCCCCTGGCGCAGGGTGAAGATCCAGCGCTTGCCGCCGTCCTGCGACTCCCACTTCTCCGCGAGGTGCGGGACGAGCGTGAAGTCCTTGTCGAGCCAGATCAGGTAGTCGGCGACGAGTTGCACGATCGCGATGGCGCTGCCGTCGTACATCGTGACCGGGTCGACCTTGGTGGGCGGCGGCGGCGTGCCCACGCGGAGCACGCCGCCGCGCTTGGGAGCGGCGGAGGCGGCGGCCTTCACCCCGGACTGCGCGGACGTGGCGGGGGTGTCGGTTCCGCAGGCGGCGAGCAACGCGGTCAGGGCAGCCGCGCCCGTCCCGCCGAGGAACAGCCGTCGGGACAGGCCGGGCAGCCTGGAGAGAGTGTCGTGACCGGGGGAGGTTCCGTGCATATTCATACTTTTTAGGTAGGGATTGAGGGTTGTCAACCCTCAATCCGCATAATCCTTGGTCGGACCTGCGAGGACTCAGCCAGCCGACCGGGCCGAGACGCCTCCGCAGTTGTGATCGACGGCGCGTCTGCGCTGGTCAGCGGTGACGTAGGGGTCGGCCGGCACGGCAAAGCCCGGCGCACTCGGCCATGGTCGCCGTACACGAGGCGGCGGGAGTGGTCGAGGCCGTCGGCCCCGGAGTCACCGATGTCGCGCGGCGACTTCGTGATCTACAACTGGCGCGCCGTGTGCGGATCCTGCTGCTCCTGTCTCAGGGGCCGCCCGCAGTACTGCTTCGCCACCCACAACGCGACCCAGCGGATCACGCTGGCCGACGGCACGCCGCTCAGCCCCGCGCTCGGCATCGGCGCGTTCGCCGCGAAGACGCCGTCATCCTGCATCGCATGTTCCCACTCGCGGTCGACCGTACGATAGTCGAGTGCGGTGGCTCTATATGCCCGAGGTAGTGGCGAGCGGCAAGGACCTGGACAAGTCCGTCGAGCTCTTCCACCGGGTCAACCAGCAGGACTTCGACGCCTGCGAACGCAGGCAGCCCGCGATGAGCTCGCCGACGTACGCCAAGGGAGGCGTCCTGGTGCCCAGCGAGCACCACATCGGAGCCTTCCACGAGTGGGTCCAGAGCCGGATCGGCTAGCTGTGACGAACGAGGACGAAGGACTGAGCGTCCGCCCGCCCAAGGACTGGGCGGGCGGTCTGCCTGCGGTCGGGCACGCGATGGAGATCGCGTACAGCCAGATGGGCGCCGTCCGCACCGTGCGCACACTGCTCCAGGTAAACCAGCGCAACGGCTTCGACTGCCCCGGCTGTGCGTGGCCCGAGGGCGGGCACCGCAGCCCGGCCGAGTTCTGCGAGAACGGCGCGAAGGCCGTCGCGGAGGAGGCGACCACCCGCCGGATCGGGCGCGAGTTCTTCGCCGCGCACCCGGTGGACGACCTGGCCGCCCGCAGCGACTACTGGCTCGGCCAGCAGGGCCGCCTGACCGAGCCGATGCACAAGCCGCCCGGCTCGGACCGCTACGTGCCGGTGACCTGGGCGAGCGCGTTCGACATCATCGCCAGGGAGCTGCACGCCCTCGGCAGCCCCGACGAAGCCGTCTTCTACACTTCCGGCCGCACCTCCAACGAGGCGGCCTTCGCCTACCAGCTGCTCGCGCGCCGGCTGGGCACGAACAACCTGCCCGACTGCTCCAACATGTGCCACGAGTCGAGCGGGTCGGCGCTCACCGAGACGCTCGGCATCGGCAAGGGCACCGTGTCGCTGGACGACCTGCACCGCGCCGACCTGATCTTCGTCGTGGGCCAGAACCCCGGCACCAACCATCCCCGGATGCTCACCGCGCTGGAGCGGGCCAAGCGCGGCGGGGCACGGATCATCGCCGTCAACCCGCTGCCCGAGGCGGGCGTGCTGCGTTTCAAGAACCCGCAGCGCCCCTCCGGGGTGGGCCGGGGCACCGCGCTCGCCGACCGCTTCCTGCAGATCCGGCTCAACGGGGACATGGCGCTCTTCCAGGCTCTGTCCCTTCTGCTGCTCGACCGCGCCGACCGTAAGTTCATCGAGGAGCACACGCACGGGTTCGACGCCTGGGAGAAGCATCTCCGCGCCCTCGACTGGGCGGACGTCCTGGAGGCGACCGGGCTGTCGAGGGAGGAGCTGGAGGAGACGGCGCGGGAGGTCCGCTCGGCGGGCTCTGTCGTCGTGTGCTGGGCCATGGGCCTGACGCAGCAGCGCAACTCCGTGGCGACGATCAGGGAGGTGGTCAACTTCCTGCTTCTCGGCGGCAACGTAGGCCGCCCCGGGGCCGGGGTGTGCCCGGTCCGCGGCCACTCCAACGTGCAGGGCGACCGGACGATGGGCATCTACGAGAAACCGTCGGCCGCCTTCCTCGACGCGCTGCGCGCCGAGTTCGGCTTCGAGCCGCCGCGGCGCCACGGGCTCGACACGGTGGAGGCGATCCGCGCCATGCGCGACGGCGCGGTCAAGGTCTTCTTCGGCATGGGCGGCAACTTCGTGCGGGCGACCCCCGACAGCGAGGTGACGGAGGCGGCGCTGCGCCGCACCCGGCTCACGGTGCAGGTGTCCACCAAGCTGAACCGCTCCCACACGGTCTGCGGTGAGGAGGCGCTCATCCTGCCGACGCTCGGGCGCACCGAGCGCGACAGCGGCGGCTACGTGACCGTCGAGGACTCCATGGGGCTGGTCCACGCCTCCCGGGGCAGTCTCAGGCCCGCCTCCGACGCGCTGCTCTCGGAGGTCGTCATCGTCTGCCTGCTGGCGTGCCGGCTCTTCGGCGACGACCCGTACGTGCCGTGGGCGGAGTTCGAGCGCGACTACGGCACGATCAGGGACCGCGTCGCCCGGGTCGTCCCCGGCTTCGAGGACTTCAACGCCCGCGCGCCCGCCGGGTTCGCGCTGCCCAACGCGCCCAGGGATGAGCGCCGCTTCCCGACCGCGACGGGGAAGGCCAACTTCACCGTCAACGAGCTGGAGGTGCTGCGCGTGCCGCCTGGGCGGCTGCTGCTGCAGACCGTCCGCAGCCACGACCAGTACAACACCACGATCTACGGGCTCGACGACCGCTACCGCGGGGTCAAGGCGGGCCGCCGGGTGGTCTTCGTCCACCCCGACGACCTGGCCCAGCGCGGGCTGGCCGATGGCGACATGGTGGACCTGGTCAGCGAGTGGCCCGACGGCGAGCGCACGGCGCGGGAGTTCAGGGTGATCGCCTACCCGACGGCCCGGGGTTGCTGCGCGGCCTACTTCCCCGAGACGAACGTGCTGGTTCCGCTCGACTCGGTGGCCGAGACGTCCAACACGCCGACCTCGAAGAGCGTGGTGATACGGCTGGTGAGGGCTAACCCGCGTAGTGGAGCCGCCGGCTGAGCCTTCCGGGCCAGGGTTCGGGACGAAGAGGCCGTGGGTTCAAATCCCGCCACCCCGACCCAGAAGTTGCAGTTCAAGGGCCTGATCGCTGAAGACAGCGATCAGGCCCTTGATCGTTCGTTAGCGTGGCGTTAGTAGTTTGAACCCGATCACGCACCACCATCTAATCCCGCCTGGCACCAGAAGGATCGCCTCCAACAAGTCCTAACAGGAGAGTCGTGGAGTGGTCACCGCTAAGAATCAGCATGTCCAGTGGGAGTCGTTTGCGGCTGTACATCCGGGTTTCAAGATGCCGCTTGCATCCAGAGCGCGTTCGAAGTGCCCAGACAGTCTCTAATGTCTTAGATCTTTCAGCAGGTCGCCGAGGTCGCTTCGGCCCCACAGCGTGTCGGGATGGTCAGGCCCTAGCACCCGTAACCGGCCCTCCACCGCGTGGGCAAGCGGGGCCGAGGGCGGCGGCTCATAGCTCTGTTCGCCTGCATGTACTACGCGGCTCTCCGTCCCGGCGAGGCCGTTGCCCTCCCGGGAGCGGGGCCACTGGCACGAAGGCCGTACGACCTTCGGCATGCGGCGCTCTCGCTCTGGCTGAATGCGGGCGTCCCTGCCTCTGAGGTGGGCGAACGCGCTGCGCACAGCGTTGACGTGCTCCTCCGCGTGTACGCCAAGTACATCGACGGCCAACAGGAGATCGCCAACCGGAGGATCGATGACGCCTTGGAAGCATGAACCTCTCGCTCCGATGCCTGTCACTGCTCTGACGTCGAAGGGTTTGAGCAATCGTCAATACCTGTGGATCAAGATCTTTTAAGCGGCGATCGGTGAGCCCTCGATGGCCGGTGTCTCCTCGGGGCGTTCGGCGAGTCTGCCGTTGACGAACGTCGCTCCGGCGCGGACCAGGGCGACGAGGTGAGGCGCGTTGACCGCCCGCCAGCGGGCCTGGGCCGACTCGATCAGCTTGAAGGCCATGGCCAGCCCGGCCGCTCGCGAGCCAGGCCCTTTGGTGATCTTGGTCCGGTGCCGGACTGTGGCGAAGGTCGACTCGATGGGGTTGGTCGTGCGTAGATGCACCCAGTGCTCGGCCGGGAACTCGTAGAAGGCCAGCAGTTCGTCGAGGTCGTCGACCACCTTGGCGACGGCCTTGGAGTACTTGGCGCCATAGGCGGCCTCGAAGTCCTTGACCGCGGCCAGGGCGTGGGTCCTGTCCTCAGCGTTCCAGATCTCACCCAGGGCCTTCTTCGCGCCAGGGTGGGCCGACTTCGGGAGCACCCCCAGCACATTCGCGATCTTGTGAAACCAACAGCGCTGCTCCTTGGCCTGCGGAAACACCTCCCGCAGCGCCGACCAGAAGCCGAGCGCGCCGTCCCCGATGGCCAGCACCGGGGCCCGCATCCCGCGCCGCTTACAATCGCGCAGCAGGTCGGCCCACGACTCGGCAGACTCGCGATAGCCGTCGGTCACAGCGACGAGTTCCTTGCGGCCGTCGGCACGCACACCGATCATCACCAGCAGGCACAGCTTGTGCTCTTCCAGCCGGATGTTGACGTGGATGCCGTCGACCCACAGGTAGACATAGTCGACGGCCGACAGGTCCCGGGCGGCGAAGGCGCGCTGCTCACCCTTCCAGGTCTCGGTCAGCCTGGTGATGACCGAGGCCGACAGGCCCGCCGTCGAGCCCAGGAACTGCCCCAGCGCAGAGGTGAAGTCGCCAGACGACAGGCCGTGCAGGTACAGCAGCGGCAGCACCTCGTTGATGGACGGGGTCTTGCGGGCCCAGGCGGGCAGGATCGCCGAGGAGAACCGTTGCCGTTCGCCGGTGACCTCGTCGGCGCGCTTGTCGTTGACGCGCGGTGCTTTGACCTCGATCGCGCCGGCCGTGGTGAGGATCTCGCGCGGGGCGTGGTAGCCGTTGCGGACGACCAGACGCCGGCCGGTCTCGTCGCGCTCCTCGGCGAAGGCGTCAACCTCGGCCTGCAACGCCGCAGCGAGCATCTTCCGGGCGCCCTCACGGACGATCTGGTCGATCAACGAGGGCGAGGCCGAGGTAGCCGAGCCGTCATGGTCGTCAGCGGGCAACTCGGGCACTACGGTAAGCGGCACGGGTGTGCCTTCCCGACCGACGTTGGCGCGTCGGCCTAATCTCGAAACCATCATCGGATGATCCGGGAAGGTACACCCCCTCCCGGCAGATCCACAGGTTTCGATCTGTGCTCGAAGCGGCCGCCGGTGGGGTGAAACTTCGGGTTGACCTCGACCACAGCCCGGCTCACGGTCAGGTTCCGGGTCCTCGTGTTCAAGTCCTTCACTCGGAGTTCGGACAGCTCGCCCCACCGAAGCCCGGTCTCAATCGCGGTCTCGACCAGCAACTGAGTGTCGCCGTCAGGCAGAGCTTGGTAAAGCACGTCGAACTGCTCAGGCGTGATGACTGTCCGCGGCTTCATCGCGACAGTCGGCGTCCTCACGCCCCGGCACGGATGGATGTAAGTCACCTGGTCGTTGAGCGCCGTCGTAAAGATGACGCTGAGCAGGACCTTGGCGTACTTGATAGTCGGCGGCTTGACGTGGTCGTCCTTCAGCTTGGCGACCCACGCCCTGACGTGCTCGGGAAGTATGTCGACCATCCGTATGGACCCGAAGGTCGGGGAGGATGTGCCTGTTCAGCGTGTACGTGTAACTCTGCATATTGGACGGCTCCACCTGGTGATTGGGAAGCCAGGTGCTCTTCACGTACTCGTCGAAAGTCTGCTTGCCCCGGCTGGGGTGGCCGATCTTGCCCTGGTCCAGCCGAGCTTCCGCCTGCTGCCAAGCTTTGTCTGCTACGCGCTTCGAGGAGTAGGTGCCTGCTGAGACGACATTCCCTCGTATGTCCTTGTATCAGGCGGTGTAGCGGACCCTGCCGCGCGAGTCGATCCGCTTGAAGGAGTAGCCCAAGGAGGACCCCCTTGATCATCCGTTAGTGCTGCGTTAGTGGACTCTGCACCACGACCTAACACTGGGCAGAATCAAGCAACACTCAGACTAGGGCTTTCACCTGGATTTTACACGGATCGTGACCGGTGACATACATTCTGTTGAAGGGTCACTCGCGGTTCGGGACGAAGAGGCCGTGGGTTCAAATCCCGCCACCCCGACCCCAGTAGTTGCAGATCAAGGGTCGGTTCTCCAGAGATGGAGAACCGGCCCTTGATCGTTTGTGAGCAAAATACGGGCAGGAATGAACGCCGAAGGGCGGCAAACATCAACCCTCGAAGACACGTTCCGGTGTCCTGCGGACGTGGCCTCGGAGCCCGGTTGGACACTCCGAAGGCGTTCGATGTCCGTCGAGTTCGACGTAGCCTTGCCTGGCAAGCCTCGTTGGTGGGAGCACTCGTGTGAATATCGACGGCTCGCAGGGCTTCGCCGGGTGACCTTGCGGGGCGATGCCGGCACTCACCGTTGGCGATCCACTCCTTGATGATGTTCGCCAGGGCCCGAGCACTGTATGACCCGCGCGGCGAGGTTCACGACCACTGGCGCCCCCAGCCTCGATCAATCTCGCCCCATGGGCTACCTCTCAGGCCTCAGGCGGCAGCTGGTCGGCGGACCAGCGAGCGGCAAGCACGTCGGTGGAAGCCTCGGCTCTGATCTCGGCTGGGCTTAGGCCTTCGGCCAGTAGTCCGAGGATCCAGGTCTGGACCTTGCAGCGGTCAAGGTCCTCGACGTAACCGTTCTGACCCCACTCACCGAGGAGCTCGAACACGGCGCCCGCCTCCTGGTTGGCACGGTCTGCGGCGTCGAGGTCCACAAGGGCGAAGACTCGGATCGAGGCGAAGAGAAAAAGAATTTTGGCGAATGCCGGGAGGACATGGGGCGGGTTGGCCTGAGCAAGTTGTCTCGAGGCATCCTCGGCCTCTGCCGACATGCGCAAAGCCGCCGTGATGTCGCCCTGACGCACCCGGGCCATGGCCTCTTCCGCCAGAGCGAGGGCGTTTGCGGAGGCGGCCGCGTCGTCGGAGGCAGGCGGGCGCTGGGCGAAGACCGTGAACAACTCCGCCTCCGCAGCACCGTCCACGTCGCTCGTTTCGCTCAGGAGCTGATGCCGCGTTCTCAGCGCACGAGCGATGTCGGGCGCGAGCTGTGCGCCGTCCGCACCGCTGGTCCGGATGGCACGGATCACTTCGTCGAGGATCTCAATGATCGGCTGCGGGTCGCCGTCCCCCGCTCGCAGATCGGCAAGCAGACTGAGTGCCCTGGCCAGCAACCAGCGGTAGGCGCCGGGCACGCGGTTCTCGACTGTCCGTAGCTGCTCCACCGCCGCTTCCGCTGCGGCCCAAGCCGCGTCTCTATCGCCCGCGGCATAGTGGGTGTTGGCGATGTTGAGAAAGCTCAGCGCGTAATCCACTCCATAGACGGCCGGCTCTGCCTCGGCTAGGCGCGCGAACTGCGTCTTGGCAGCTTCCAGGGCAGCCAGGGCGTTGCGGAACCGCCCCGCACGGAGATGGACGCTCCCCAGGGTGGTCCACGCGCGAGGCTGCGCATCGGCGGACCCACGGTCCAAGTCCGCGAGCCTCTCGGACATCCTGACGGCCACGGCCGCATGCTCAAGGCTGCTGTCCAGGTCATCCAGCTCCAGTAGCCTCCTGGCCAGCTCGCCTCTAACTCTCGCCAAGGCCGGAACCAGCAGTTGGGGGTTCAACGGCGCGATCTGCTGGTAGATCGCAAACGCTTCCTGCGTTACGGCCAGTGCCCCTGCGGGGTCGCCTGCGAAGTCAAGATAGTTCCCTAGACCGCTGAGGGCATTGGCCAACTGTGACATGTAGACCCGCTCGTTCACCTGGACGAGATCACGTCTGATCGCTACCGACTCGGCCGCGCGGTCTGAGGCTTCACGGTAGCGGCCGACTGCGAACAGCGCGGCTGCCTGCACATTGAGGGTTTGAGCAATGGAGACCTGGATCGCGGTGTCCGTCGGTTCCCCGGCCGCCAGCGATTGCGCCAGTGCAACCGCCCTGGACGCCGTCTCCTCAGCGTCAAGCGCCCGGCCAACACCGAGATAACTGGTTGCCAGGTCGCTTAGCGTCTCCGCGCGCTGAGCGACGATCCCCGGCTCGCTGTCAGCGTAGAGTTCGAGATAGGTGAGGGCCTCTTCGGCGCATGTCACGGCTCTATCTTTGTCGCCGACCTTGGAGAGAGCCGAAGCCGCGCTGACAAGCGCCGACGCCAGATGCCTGAGATAGAGGTAGGGATCCTTTTCCGCCAATCGCCCCAGAACCCCCACCGCCTCGATCGAAGACTGGACCGCGGAGGGGAATCGGCCCAGATTGCTCATTGCCGTCGTCAAGGTCAGCATGCATTCTGCGTAGGTCTCGTCGTAACCGGCCACGCCCCCGTAAACCAGCGCATGGAGGCGCTCCACAGCCCCTTTGAGTGGCATCAGCGCGTCGAGATCGCGGCCTGCCCTACCCAGCGCATGCCCGAGCAGCAGCAGCACCTCGGCCTCCTCGCCCGAGTCGCTCGCTACGGCCAGGCGGGACGGCGTCAGCCGCTCAACGAGGACAGCGATGGCGGGAAAGAGGTCATGGCGTTCGGAGGGCACAGCGCTCAGCACGGACTCCAGCACCTCCGACTCTCCTGACGCGACGTCGGCGAACGCGGCCAGGGCCGCACTTCCAGCGTCCGCAAGTAGTGCAGGCTCTTCACGCACCAAGGGGATCAGCCATCTGGCCGCGACATGTGTCCAGCGTTGGGCAGCGGCCAGGAGATAGATCAGCGGACGGTGTCCATGGGAGAAATCAGGAACGCCAGAGGACCGAACGATCGGCGAGACAGTGTCTCCTGCCCATAGGTCTGCGGCGTAGCCGGTAACAGAGTGCCCCGGAAGCGTAAGTGCGACGTAGTCTTCGGCCAGGCGGTCCGGAATGAGGGGCTCCAGGTAAGTGCCTGCCGCCGACGGCGGGTAGCAGATCGCGTGATCGTCCAGAATGGACGGATCACAATACGGCAGGTAGGAGGAGATCAGGGGCACGGCCGTCGACTCGGGTTGCGTGCCACGCAGGGTAGCGATGAACGCGACCTTCGCGAGATCAGAAGGGTCCGTGGAGAATTCTCCGCTTTCTGATGAACGGCTGTGCAGACGCGCCCAGTGCGCCTTCTCTCTGCGCAGCAGATACGCGGAGAGCCGGTCTGACGTGAGGTGCTCCCCGAGGGGCAGTCGAGCGTCCACCGAGACGAGGGCGGCCATGTGCAGGGAGAGCACGGAGGCGAAAGCGGGATCTGTCAGGTCCACCCGCGAGAGGTCCGGCGGTGATGTTCTCAGTACCTCGGCGAAACTCAAGACGGCCGAGTTGAAGATTGAGCGACGGTCCTCCAGCGTGCTGGCCAGTGGGCCGAGTGCGAGGTCTCCCGTCGCCGCGTAAACCTCCTCAAGGTCGTGCTGAATCGCCGGCCACCCGACCACGGAACGGGCGACCAGCAGGACCCGCGTGGGCACGGCTGAGTGGAGGAGCCTGTTGCGCAAGAGCCAAGACAGGTGCGCATATGGCCACCTATCGGCATAGTCCGCCACCAGCAGAAGTCCAGACACGGTTCCGGAAAGATCTTGCGAGCTGTCAGGCGCGGTGATGGTGTCACCACCGTGGCGAGCAAGAACCACCTTCCAACCGTGAGCCTGGAACTCCGCGGCCACTCTCATCGCCAGCCGGGTCTTGCCCTGCCCCACCGCGCCATGGAGGAACACGACCGACAACCGATCGGGGGCACGACGCCAGGCGTCGAAGAAGCCCAGTTCCTCTTGCCGACCCTCGAACGGGACGATGCTGTGGTGAGGGTCCAGCAGTCGGCTCGGCAACTCTCGCAGCCAGGACCTGGGCGGCGTGGGCCTGTCACGGGCGATTTCGAGCGTGTAGAGAGGACGGCCGTCGCCGAAGACATGGAGGTCACCGTGGCCCACGCCGATGGCGAAACCTCCGAGGGCCAGTACCTGCTGATGAACCGCTGGTTGCTCGGGCGTGTCCTTACGCCGGTCACCCGGACCGCCGACCGACATGCTGACGCGCTCCATTCAGAGAACCTACTCCGAAGCTTAAATACGGATGACGGAAGCGCGTAGGCCCAAACTCCTCCGAGTGATTTACATTCATGTGCCTTCATGCCCAAGATGTCGCTATGTCGAGACGAGCGACGGTATGGGCGGGCCTAGTAAGCGGCGTGGGCGCGCTCATCGCACTGGCGGTCTATCTCGGAGTCGTCGGACTGGACTCCGCGGACAAGACCGCCAGTATCATCGGCCTATTCGTCGGGCTCGCCGGTCTGTTCATCGCGGCCCGAAGCCTCCGAGCCGAGCCTCCAGAAAACGAGTCCGCCCAGGCCGAGACGGCAGCCCAGACCGTACAGAAGATCACCGCTCGCGGCCAGGGAACAGTTGCTCAGGGCGTGATGTTCGGGAACATCGTCAACCACGGACCGGGTCCGGTCCTGCCCCCGAACGCCGCCAATCCCGTACTGGACGACGGCCAAGCCGACGCCTCCTGAACCCCGGCCGCGAGAGCGCCAACGCGGACGAGGCGAAGCCTGCATCCGGCTCCCGGAGTTCTGGGTGAGTCGGTATGCCACCTACACCGAGACCACCGCCGTCACCTGTGCAGGGCTCAACAACGCCCGGGGGCTGTCAGCCGCCCCAGGTTCCACGACGTCTTCGCCGCCGACCTGCCGTCCTCCACGACAGAAGCCGACGCTCACCACGACGGTCTTCAGCCAATCGACGCCTCCACGAACCTTGGGGCACGTCACCGTCGGCCTCGTTGTCGGTGGGCAGGTTTACCGTGGGTGGACACAGGAGCCCAGGGTGAGTAAGGGACACGATGAGCACACTGGAGAACAGGCCGAACACCGCACTCCTCATCGTCGATGTGCAGAACGGCGTCGTCGAGGGGGCCCATGAGCGCGACACGGTCGTCGCGAACGTCGGCAGCCTTGTCGAGAAGGCGCGGCGCGAGCGGGTCCCCGTTGTATGGGTCCAGCACTCCGACGAGCAGCTCGCGAGGGGGAGCGACGACTGGCGGATCGTCCCCGAGCTGACTCCGGGCGACGCCGAACCTCTCGTCGAGAAGAACTATGGCGATTCCTTCGAGGACACCACCCTCGAGACCGTGCTGTCGGGCCTCGGAGTCGGGCGACTCGTCGTCGTCGGCGCACAGACCGACGCGTGCATCCGCTCGACGCTCCACGGCGCGCTCGTCAGGGGGTACGACGCGACCCTTGTCAGCGACGCCCACACGACGGAAGACCAGACGGCATGGGGGGCGCCCCCGCCGGACCAGGTCATTAGGCACACGAACCTGTACTGGACCTACCAGACGGCACCGGGGCGGACGGCCGGGACGGTCGAGACCAAGGACGTCGACTTCGGCGGCACGTCCTGATTGATTACTTCTTGGCGAACACCCCGCGTGGGTGGCGGGCTCAATACCCGCACACTGCCGCCGACCTTGATCTCGGGAGGAAACCAACTTCAGAGCGTGCCCGGTGCGCAGACGAGGGTTACTTCCGCTATTAACGGGGTGGTCGCTGGTTCGAGTCCAGTCGGAGACTTCGGGTTTCCGTAGCTCAGTTCGGCAGAGCGCCTACGTACCTTCGCCGATTCGATCTCGGGCACGAACCTCTGAATGCGGGCTCCTCCCACCACGGAAGGGGCCCGTTCCCATGGCGAAGTTCAACCGGACCACCACCCGCCCGGCCGTCTCCAGCCCGGTCAGGAGCGAGGCCACACCGAGCGGCCGCACGCATGAGGGCGCGGCCGGCTACGCGCGGGACGCCAAGGGTGAGCTCTTCCTCCTCGCGATCTCCAACATGGTCGGCGAGGACACCTTCTATGAGGGGAAGAGCGAGCGCGACGACCGCTTCCGCGACCTCGTCCACCAGGTCGCCGTCGAGGATGTGGAGTGGCTCGCGCGGTTGCTGCCATGGCTGCGCGGCGAGGCGAACATGCGGTCCGCCCCGATCGTCGCCGCGCTGGAGGCGGTCAAGGCGCGTCTGGCCGCCGGCGAGCAGGGTCACAACAGGCAGTTGGTCAACAGCGTGCTGCGGCGCGCCGACGAGCCTGGCGAGGCCCTCGCCTACTGGACGTACCGCTACGGCCGGGCGATCCCCAAGCCGATCAAGCGTGGCATCGCCGACGCTGTCCAGCGGCTCTACACCGAGCGCAACCTCGCCAAGTACGACAGCGACTCCAAGGGCTACCGGTTCGGCGACGTCATCGACCTGGTCCACCCCACCCCGGACCCGGGTAAGCCGTGGCAGGGCGATCTGTTCGAGCACGCCCTCGACCGGCGCCACAACCGGGACAAGCCGATCCCGGAGACGCTGCGCATGCTTCGCGACCGCGCCGAACTGCTCAACCTGCCCGTCGCCGAGCGGCGCGCGACGCTCGGCGACTGGGAGCGCCTCCAGTCGGCGGGCATGACGTGGGAGGCACTCGCGGGTTGGCTGCAGGGGCCGATGGACGCGCAGGCGTGGACTGCGGTGATCCCGTCCATGGGATACATGGCTTTGCTGCGGAATGTCCGCAACTTCGACCAGGCTGGAGTCCCGGACGAGGTCGCCGCCCGGGTCGCGGCCCGGCTCGCTGACCCTGAGCAGGTCGCCCGGTCGCGGCAGTTTCCGTTCCGGTTCCTGTCGGCCTACCGTGCGGTGCCGTCGCTGCGGTGGGCCTACCCGCTGGAGCAGGCGCTCGGCCACTCCCTGGCCAACGTGCCGGCCCTGCCGGGGCGGACGCTGGTGCTGGTGGACCGGTCGCCGTCGATGTGGGCGCAGAAGTTCTCCCCGCGTTCCGGCATGCCGTGGGCCGACGCTGCCGCGATCTTCGGCACGGCGGTCGCCGTACGGGCGGAGCAGGCGGACCTTGTCGAGTTCGGCATCAAGAACAGGCCTGTCAAGTACGGCAAGAGCGAGTCGCTGCTGAAGATCCTGGAGCGATTCCACCAGTTGGACGGGACCGACATCCCATCGGCGGTGCGCGCGCACTTCCGTGGGCAGGACCGGATCGTCATCGTCACCGACGAGCAGACCCGGCCCGGCTGGCTGCCTTCCAACGGGCAGGCATACGGCGGCGGGCCGGAGATGCGGATCGACGACCTGATCCCGAAGCATGTGCCGCTGTACATGTGGAACTTCGGCGGCTACAAGCTCGCTGCGACCCCGTCCGGCAACGGGAGCCGGCACACGTTCGGTGGGCTCACGGATGCGGCGTTCCGGATGATCCCCCTGTTGGAGAAGGGACGGGACGGCGACTGGCCGTTCTGAACCGAAGAGCCCCCCGCACCTCCGAGGAGGTGCGGGGGGCGGTCAGATGACGGTGTCGACAAGATGGCGATGCGGGGACACCGGGTCCACCCTCGCCGTTCTGAGCGCGTCGTTCACCAGGCCGACGAACTCCTTTTCGCTGTCCACGAACCTGTTCGCCCTTGTCGCGTCCGCGATGATTTGCTGCGTGATTCGGTGAAGCTGCCGGGGCTGTCGGCCGCGCGGCCGGCGACGCACGGTGGCCCGGGACTGATACCTCACCTAACCTGGGCATATGTACGTGTGGAGCGGTGAGCGCCGGTGAAGGACTCGGAGATCGACTACGAGGCGGTGTTCAAGGCCACACATGCCCCATTGACGGTGCTGACGCGAGACCTCATCATCGCGGCGGTCAACGACTCCTATCTGGAGGTGACCGGCCGGACCGAGGCAGACCTGCTGGGCCGGGACATCTTCGCCGCCTTCCCCCGCAATCCAGACGCTCACCACGATCCCGACGGGCAGGGGGCGGAGGCCCTGCGTGCTTCGCTGCAACGGGTGGCGGCCACTGGCGAGCAGGACATCGTTTCGCTGCTCAGGTACGACGTCGAGGCGAACGGTGGACCAGGGGGGTTCGAGAAGCGGTACTGGACTGTGGTCAACGCGCCCGTCCTCGGCGAGGACGGTGAGGTGAGACTGATCCTTCACCGTGTAGAAGAGGTCACCGGCTTCCTCCAGCGGCTGAGGCGGCCCCGCGAACGCGATGTCACCGGCGCGCGGGCTGAACTGCAGGTGGTCGAGGCCGATGTCTACGTCCGCGCCCGCGAGCTCCTCGACCTCAACGAACGGCTTAAGCGGACACACAGACAACAACGCAAGACCACAGCGGCGCTGCGGGAGGCCATCGAACGGCAGCGGCGGTTGGTCTTCGACGTCTCCCACGACCTGCGCAACCCGATCACCGGGCTGCTGACCGAGCTGGAGACGGCACTCTCGGAACCCGACATCGATCTGGAGCAGATCCTTCGCAAGTTGCTGAGAAACGCTGAGCGGCTCAACGACATCGTGGCGGATCTGCTGGAACTCGCCCGACTGGACAACGGGGCGCGCGCCGCCGCCGAACCGGTCGATGTGACCCACCTCGTCTTGGACGAACTCGAACGCCGGACCTCGGCCGCCGCCGTACACACCCGGCTCGATGAGCGGGTGATGGTGCGCGCCTCCCGGATCCGGCTGGCCCGGCTTCTGGGCAACCTGCTGTCCAATGCCGAACGGCACACCACTACCAAGATCGAAATCGTCCTCACCGCCGACCCGCCCGATGCGATCCTGGAAGTCATCGACGACGGACCGGGCATCGCCCCGGCCGATCGCGAAAGAGTCTTCGAACGCCTGTGCCGCCTGGACGCCGCCCGCCGCCTGGATCCCGGCGGCTCCGGACTCGGTCTGCCCATCGCACGCGAGATCGCCCACGCCTACGGCGGTGACCTGTACGCCGCCGACCACCCGATCGGCGCCCGCTTCGTCCTTCGCCTCCCCCTCGCGTGAAAGGAGGAGATCGGGTAACTGGCTCTCAATGAGAAGCCGAGCTGGCTGTACAGCTCCAGTTGGTCGTAGTAGTCCCGATCGGTAATGATCAACCCGTCCTCTGTGGAGCACGCGCAGGCGCCGCGGATGGCGATGTGACGGCCGGTTCCCTCCGCGGCGAGACCATTGGGCAGCAGGAAAGGCCCTGTATGGGTGCCGGTGATCGTGTATTCGGTGACGGCCGGGTCGTCACAGGCGTCCTTGTACCACGCGGTGATGCAGAGATCCGGGAAGGCCGTGAACCATTGTTCGAAGTGCCAGGCGATCTGCTCACGCCCTTCGGCTATGCCCGCCGGGGTGACATAGACGGCCTCTGAGCCGTAGCACCGAAGGGCTCGCTCTACGTCGTGGTGGTTCATCGCGTCGAAAAGCGCGTCTTTGAGCTCTCGGGCACTGGGCATCGTCACCGCCCCCCGATCGCGTACCTCGCGCTACAGAGGCCCATGAGACCACGTTAACGCGGGTCCGCGACCACAACGCCAGGCAGCGCGTCAGTCCCCCGTCGCCGTACGGAGGATCTGGGTCAGCCGGGAGAAGCCGTCGGAGCCGTACCCTGCGTCGATCGCCCGCTGTGTGACGGCTCTGGCGGCGCTCAGGACGCCGACGTCCAGGCCGCGGGCCTGAGCGACGTGGATGATGTGTTCCATTCCCGCCGCGGCCGAGGCGATGCTGGATCGGTCGCCGGAGTGCCTGCCCTCGTCGATCCGCTCCGCGAACTCGGCGATGACGCCGGGCAGCAGGCCGATGCCGGCTTGGGCGTACGGCGCGATCTCCTTGGGAGTTGTACGCCGGCCTGTCCAGGAACGTGACAGGTCTGGCGAGGATCCAGAACGGCGTCACCTACGCCGCGCTCTTCATCCGGCGTGAGGAGAGCGGCACTCCCGACTACGACGTGCTGAGCCCCCGCATGAACGAGGCCATCGGGAAGGTCACCACCTGGCCGACCACCGACCTCACCTCGAAGTACTTCTGACAGCCGCCCGCGGCGCGGATGCCGTTGACACTTTTACCTACCAAGCGCATGCTCTGCGCGGGTACCAGGCGCGAGGTGCCGTCGCAAGCCTCTCGTCGAAGGGAACTCGCCGTGCCCGCACATCAGAACGCGTCCGCCGCCGATCGGCCTCAGCCGCGCGGCCACAGCCGGAGGCAGGTGCTGCAAGGCGCCGTCACCGCCGGAGCCGGTGTCATGCTCGGCTCCGGTCTGCTGGACCGCGTCGCGTCCGCCGCGTACGCCACCGTGGCGGAGTACGACGTCGTGGTGGTCGGTTCCGGCGCCGCGGGGATGACGGCAGCGCTCACGGCCGCAAAGCGAGGACTGCGGACCGTGGTGATCGAGAAGGCGCCCACCTTCGGCGGTTCGGCGGCCCGGTCGGGAGCCGGGATCTGGATCCCGTGCAACGAGGTCATCCTGGCCGCCGGCGTCCCCGACACCCCCACCAAGGCGGCGGCCTACCTCGCGAGCGTCGTGGGTAGCACGGTGCCCGCCGGCCGGCAGGCGGCCTTCCTCGCCAACGGCCCCGCCATGATCTCCTTCGTCATGAGGACCAGCCCGCTCCGGTTCCGGTGGATGGAGGGCTACTCCGACTACTATCCCGACCTGCCCGGCGGCATGCCGAAGGGGCGGTCCATCGAGCCCGACCAGCTCGACGGCACTGTCCTCGGCGCCGAGCTGGCTCATCTGAACCCGTCGTACATCCCCACTCCGGCCGGGACGGTGGTCTTCAGCGCGGACTACAAGTGGGTCACCCTCGCCGCGGTCAACGCCAAGGGCCTGGCGGTCTCCCTGGAGGGCGTCAGCAGATATACGACGGCCGTGCTGCACGGGGAGAAACCCCTCACGATGGGTCAGGCCCTCGCCGGCGGGCTGCGCGCCGGGCTGCTGTCCGCCAACGTCCCGGTATGGCTGAACACGCCGTTCGTCGACCTGCGATTCGACGGCAGCGGCCGCGTCACCGGGGTCGTCGTCGTGCGGAACGGCACGCAGACGCTGGTCAACGCCACCCGCGGAGTGATCATCGGCTCCGGCGGCTTCGAGCACAACCTCAGCATGCGTACGGAATTCCAGCGGCAGCCCGTCGGCACCGATTGGACGGTCGGCGCCAAGGAGAACACCGGCGACGGCATCCAGGCGGGCCGGCGGGCCGGGGCGGCGCTGGATCTCATGGACGACGCGTGGTGGGGGCCGGCGATCCCGCTGCCGGACGAGCCGTACTTCTGCCTGGCCGAACGCACTCTGCCCGGCGGCATCATGGTCAACGGCGACGGCGTCCGGTTCGTCAACGAGGCCGCGCCGTACAGCGACGTGGTGCATGTGATGTACGACGGCAACACGACCGCGCCGGACATACCGGCATGGCTGGTCGTCGACCAGAACTACCGCAATCGCTATCTCTTCAGGGATGTGGCCCCCACACTGCCGCTGCCCGACGCGTGGTACCAGAGCGGAGCCGTCTACAAGGACTGGACGATCGAGGGGCTGGCGGCGAAG
Organism: Planotetraspora sp. GP83; assembly: GCF_041262585.1. Classification (NCBI taxonomy): domain Bacteria; kingdom Bacillati; phylum Actinomycetota; class Actinomycetes; order Streptosporangiales; family Streptosporangiaceae; genus Planotetraspora; species Planotetraspora sp. GP83. Next base: position 26,881 of record NZ_JBGCBZ010000027.1, read on the forward strand.
ATCGGCGTTCCCCCTGCGGCCCTGCGCGGCACCGTGAGACGCTTCAACGGCTTCGCGCTGACCGGCAAGGACCTCGACTTCCACCGCGGTGACAGCGCGTACGACCACTACTACACCGACCCGGCCGTCATGCCGAACTCCTGCCTCGCCCCGCTGTTGCTGCCGCCCTTCTACGCGTTCAAGATCGTTCCCGGCGATCTGGGCACGAAGGGCGGGATGCGCACGGACGCTCGGGCGCGCGTGCTGCGAGGGGACGGCTCGGTCATCCCGGGGCTGTACGCGGCGGGGAACGCCAGCGGCGCGGTCATGGGCCACAGCTACGCGGGCGCCGGCTCCACCATCGGCCCGGCCATGACCTTCGGCTATGTGGCCGCGAACGACATCGCCGACTCCCCCGGAGCGTGACATCGTCGAATGCCGGGCACAAGGTCCGCGTCCTGGGCGAGAACGGCAAGTGCCTCGCCGGCACGGACGATTGCCGTAGCAAGCGGGTCAACATCGTGATCCAGGGCGGAAAGGTCATCTGGGCGAGCATGTACTAGTGGCCCGTCACTGAACCTCGGACGGAGCAGAACGCGGCGGTCGGCGCCTACGTGCGCCGGCGCAACGCCCAAGCCCAGCCAAAGACCAACTTCGCCGCCAGCTGACCGATCAGGAGCCGGACCAGTTACCCGGCCAAGGTTGCGTGACGAGCCACTAGGTGGTGAGCTGCGCGGTGCGCCGTGGCATGAAGAGGATCGCGGCCACGATGAGCACCGCCACCACGACGAGCGCCTGGAAGACATGGTGGCTCGCCTCGTAGAGCGCCGCACGGATGAAGGACGCCGTGGGCGACTGCGCGGCCGAGCCCTTAGCGCCGAGCACGAGGCTGGTGGCGTCGACGCTGTCGGGCAGCCGGCCGGCCAGCGAGGCCGGCGGGTGGGCGAAGCTGTCGGCCAATGTGGCGTTGGAGATCGCTCCGAAGATCGCCGCCCCGACCGCGCTGCCGATCGAGCGGGAGAACATGTTGGTCGCGGTGACGACGCCCCGGCGCTCCCATCCGACGACGGACTGGATGGCGACCATGGTGGGGCTGGAGGAGAGCCCCAGGCCGACGCCGACGACGAAGCATGCCGCCGCGACCGTCCACACGTGCGTGTGCCGGGTGAGCAGCGCCCCGAGGACGGCGCCCACCACGACGAGGGCGCTGCCGATGACGGCCGTGTCCCGGAAGCCGATGCGCATGTAAAGGCGGCCCGAGAAGGTCGCCGCGAGGGGCCACCCGATGGTGAGCGCCGCCAGGGCGAAGCCGGCGACCAGGGCGCCCGTGCCGAGGACGCCCTCCACGAAGGTCGGCACGTACGAGCTGAGGCCGATCATGAGCGCGCCCACGCCGAAGCCCACGAAGTTGCCGCCCGTCAGCGTGCGGTGGCGGAACACCCACAGCGGCAGGATGGGCTCGGCCGCCCTGCGCTCCACGACGACGAACGCGGCGACCATGACGAGCCCCGCCGCGAAGATGAGCAGGCTGGGAACCGATGCCCAGCTCCACGCCACCCCGCCTTCGAGCAGGCCGAGGATGAGCAGGGAGGAGCCGGCGGTGAGCAGCGCCGCACCGACGTAGTCGATCCGGGGCGAGCTCCGCGTCACCCGCTCCCTGAAACGCCGGGCGAGCGTCCAGGCGGCGACGGCCCCGAGCGGCAGGTTGATGAAGAAGATCCAGCGCCACGAGAGGTACTCCGAGAAGAGGCCGCCGAGGGCGGGCCCCACCACGGCGGCGACCCCCCACACGCTGGCCACGTAGCCCTGCACCCGCGCCCGCTCCTCGACCGAGTAGAGGTCGCCGACCATCGTGATGCTCATGGGCTGGACGGCCCCGGCCCCGATGCCCTGCAGCGCGCGGAACGCGATGAGCGCCGGCATGCTCCAGGCCACGCCGCACAGCACCGACCCGGCGAGGAACACGGCGATGCCGAAGAACATGACCGGCTTACGCCCGAAGATGTCGGCGAGCTTGCCGTACAGCGGCACCGTCACCGCCTGCGTGAGCAGGTAGATCGAGAACAGCCAGGGGAACTGGGAGAAGCCGCCCAAGTCCCGGACGACGGACGGCACCGCCGTGGCGATGATCGTGCTGTCCAGTGCCACCAGGCCGGTGCAGAGCATGATGGCGGCCAGCACCGGACCGCGCTCCGACCTGAGACCGATGCCCTTCGGGGTCGTTACCGTGGTCACGTCGGAGAAGCTCCCTGTGTTCTCGAAGGCGTGCTGCCGAATGCCTGCCGAACGCCGGCCGTAGGGCGTGCTGCCGAAGGCTTGCGGTCGAGGGCCGGACGGCCCTGGAGGCAGGCCCCGTCCCGGGAGTATGCAACCGTCCGTTACCCCCATTACATTCCCGACTTATGTCCGGACCTGCGCCAATTGAGAGCAGCAGTGCCCCGAAATCCCGGTTGGACCGGTATGGAATGGTATTCGGCGTGACTGAGAGCGTTCGAGAGTTCGTCCGTCGGCATGCCATGGACACCCGGCCACTGGCGACCCCCCACTATCGGCGGCTCCTGTTCGGCCAGACGCTCTCGTTCATCGGCTACCAGCTCACCGCCGTCGCGGTCAGCGCCCAGGTGTACGCGCTGACCCAGTCGTCGCTGTGGGTCGGGCTCCTCGGACCGGTCGCGCTCGTGCCCCTGATCGTCTTCGGCCTGTGGGGCGGCGCGATCGCCGACGCCGTGGACCGCCGCAAGCTGCTCCTCACCAGCTCGCTCATCAGCTGGAGCGCAACGCTGACGCTGCTGCTCAACGCGGTGTTCCTCGACAACGTCTGGCTGCTCATCGCCGCCGTGGCCGTACAGTCCACCGGGGTCGCGATCGCGTCGCCCACCCGCAACGCCATCATCCCGAGGCTGGTCCCGGCGCACCTGGTGCCGTCGGCCAACACGCTCAACTTCACTCTGAGCAGTCTGGGCGCCGTCCTCGGCCCGCTGCTGGGCGGCGTCGTGCTCGCCGGCGGCGGGTACGGCATGGCCTACCTCATCGACGCCGTCCTGTTCAGCGCCAGCCTCTACGCCGCCGTACGGCTGCCGCGGCTCGAACCGCTCGGCGAGGCCGCCGCGCCGGGCCTCCGGGCGGTGGCCGACGGGTTGCGCTACATTATCGCCAGCCCGATCGTGCTGATGTCGTTCGTCGTGGACATCATCGCCATGGCTTTCGCGCTGCCGCGCGCTCTCTATCCCGAGCTCACCGCCACCCGTTTCGGCGGCTCGGCCGTGGCCTTCGGCTGGCTGTCCGCGAGTGTGGCGCTCGGAGCGGTCATCGGGGGCGTGTTCTCCGGGTGGGTGGGCCGGGTCCGCAGGCAGGGCATGGCGCTGATCTTCGTGATCGCGCTGTGGGGGCTCACGGTGGCCGCGGCCGGGCTGGCGTCACAACTCTGGCTCGTCGTCGCCCTGCTCGCGGCGGGCGGCTTCACCGACCTCATCTCGGCCGTGTGGCGGCAGACGATCCTCCAGACGTACGCCCCCGACGACATGCGGGGGCGTCTCCAGGGTGTCTTCTTCGTCGTGGTGGCGGGCGGCCCGAGGCTGGGCGACATCAGAGCGGGAGCGACGGCCGCGGCGTTCGGCCTGGTGCCCGCGTGGGTCGGCGGCGGCCTTCTCTGCGCCCTCACCGTGCTCGTCGTCGGTCTTTCCGTCCCGGCTTTCCGCCGATACCAGCCACGTTAGCCGTACCGGCCGCGGGCGACATACGAAGGGGCGTAAGCCGCGTGTGCGGCTCACGCCCCCATCGTCCGCCCTCGGCTTAGGCTTCAGGACGGCGTCGGCGACGATGTCGGCGACGGCGTCCCCGCCGTGGGCTTCAGGACGGTGTCGACGATGTAGACGGTGGCGTTGCGGGTGCGCAGCCCTCCGCAGACCACGGTGGCGTCGTTGACCTTGAAGGTCTCACCTGAGCGGCTCGTGGTGATCGTGCCGCCCTGCAGAGTGGTGAAGCTGCCGTGCTCCAGGTCGGCCGGCGTCTTCCGGCCCTTGACCACATGATTGGCCAGGATGGTGCTCAGAGCCTGCCTGTCGGCCAGGATCTTGTCGAGCTGATTCTTGGGAATCTTGTTGAAGGCGTCGTTGCTGGGCGCGAAGACCGTGATGTCCTCCGCGGAGTTCAGCGTCTGCACCACACCCGCCTTCTGCGCCGCGGTGGCCAGAGTGGACAGGGTCGGAATGTGCGAGAGGGCGGTGCCCACCGGCTCGTTCGCCAGCTCGGCCGGGCTGCCCGGACCCGAGGACGGCAAGGCGGCGCACCCCGGCCCGACGGGCGACGCGGACTCCGACGCCGTGGCCGTGGGGCTGGTCTCGGGCGACGCCGCACCTGTCGGAGACTCTTCAGCGGTTGGAGTGACTTCGGGCGCGGGACTGACCGTCGCCCGGGCGACGGCCGCGCCGGCTCCACTGCTGTAGGTGCCGGCGCCGTATGCCGTCGTGAACGATACGGCGACCGCCGCGACCGATAGAGCGAGAAGACGATTGTTCATGGCGTCTGTCCCCTTTGCGTGTCCTGATGGTCGGCGGGCACACGGTTAGAAGCAGGGCAAAGCCGGTGACGTCGGTTGATCGGACTCTCCGGCGGCCATGCGCGAAATAGAGCTCCAACCGGCATTCGAACCCCCGCGACCCGGTTGCTGGCGTTGGTCGGATGCCGCGCGCAGGCCCCCCTCCCCGCATCGGATGCGCGGCACACCCACTTGGAGTATTCCCGAGAGTCAAACGTCGCCAACCACAATCCACAGGGGACAGCCCTCAGCCCGTTCACTTGTCTACAGCGGAGATTCGCCAGTCGTTCACCGGAAGTGTCGCACCGCGTCGTCGAACTGCCATGCGGAGGCACTGGGATTCAGCCGTCCGTCGCGTGAGTTCTGGGAGGGCTGGAATGCGCAGAACATTGGCTGTAGCGGCCGTGGGCGCGTTGGTGATGCTGGGCGGGACGCTCACCGCCAACGCCAGTGGCGACTCGAAGCGGGGTGACGACCACGAGGGGTCGAACCGCGCCTACGAGATCGCGCTCATCGGAGACGCGCCGTACGGCGACACCGGGCGAGTTCAGTTCCCCCGGGTGATCGACGAAATCAACGCGAACCACCGCCTGGCGTTCACCGTGTTCGACGGCGACATCAAGAACGGCAGCGAGCGCTGTGACCAACCGCAGTACGACCTGGCCGTGAAGAACTTCGCTTCCTTCCGCCGACCGCTCGTCTACGTCCCCGGCGACAACGAGTGGACCGACTGCGACCGGCCGAGCAACGGGAGCTACGACCCGAACGAGCGCCTCGCCCTCATCCGCCGTACGTTCGCCGCAACCCCCGACTCGCTCGGCCAGCGGACGCTGAAGCTGGAGCGCCAGACCCCCGCCTATCCCGAGAACGTGCGATGGCAGTACGGCGCGGTCACCTACGTCGGCCTCAACATCCCGGGCAGCGACAACAACGCTCCGCAGTTCGACGCGAGCGGCAAGCAGATCGACGGCGACCAGGCGGAGTACACCGCGCGCAACGCGGCCAACCTGGAGTGGCTCGACCGCGGCTTCGCCGCCGCCCGCGAGGCCGGGTCGAAGGCGGTCGTGGTCGTCCTCCAGGCCGACATGTGGACCGACGAGCCGACCGCTCACTTCGCGGACACCAAGCGCAAGCTGGCCCAGCTCTCCATCGCCTTCCCCGGGCAGGTCCTGCTGGTCAACGGCGACACGCACGTCTTCAAGGTCGACAAGCCGCTGACCGACGCGAAGAACCAGGTCATCCAGAACGTCACGCGGGTGCAGACCTTCGGGAGCGCGCAGAACCACTGGGTGAGCGCGGAGATCGACCCGAAGGACCCCGAGGTCTTCACCTTCCACGAGCACATCGTGGCGGCGAACCTGCCGACCTACGTCAGCCCCTGACGTCGGCACCGGCCTCCCAGCGTCACCCCGTTGGAGGTCCCTCCCACCACACGATGCCCCCGAGTACGCCCCCGAGTATCCGCTCCAGGTCAGCTTTGGTTTAACTGGGAGTACGCGGCGGCTCCGGGCGTGTAGCGTCCGGCGGTGGTCAGGAGGGACCACCCATGAAGAGTGCCAGGCAACGGCTCATCACCCTGGTCGCGGCCGCCGTCATGCTGGTCGGCGGCGGCGTCGCGTACGGCGTCGTGAGCGGGAACGTGGGTCCGCAGGGCGACGGCACCGCCGTCACCCCCGTCGGCTTCCGCGTCACCCCGGCGGGCGTCCAGGTCGGCCTGGACGTGCTGCCGCTCGCCTCGGCGCTCTCGCCCGACGGCTCCACCCTGCTGGTGACCAACAACGGCCAGGGCGCCCAGTCGCTCCAGCTCATCGACACCGCGACGAGCAAGGTCACGCAGACCCTGTCGTACGACACGCCCGAAGCGCTGTACGTGGGCGTGGCCTGGAGCCCTGACGGCACCCGCGCGTACGCCAGCGCCGGGGGCAACAACAAGATCCGCGTGTTCACCGTGTCGGCGGGGCGGCTCACGGAGACGGATTCCCTGGAGCTGCCCGCCCGGAGCCCGGCCGGAAAGAAGATCAACATGTTCCCGGCCGGGCTGGCCGTCTCGCCCGACGGCACAACGCTCTACGTCGCGGACCAGCTCGCGGACGCCTTCTCCGTCATCGACGTCGCGACCGGCTCCGTCACATCGACGGCTGTGGGGCACAACCCCTACGGCGTCACGCTGTCGAGGGACGGCGCCACGGCGTACGTTACCAACCAGGGCGACACGACGGTCAGCGTGGTCGACGTAGGCCAGGGCGGACCGGGCGGACCGGTCGTGACGGCCACCGTCCAGGTCGGCACGCATCCGAACAAGGCCGTGCTCGACCGGTCCGGGGAGCGGCTCTACGTCGCGGCGGCCGACAGCGACGAGGTCGACGTGATCGACACGGTGAAGAACCAGATGGAGAGCCGAATCGACGTCCGGCCTCACCGTGGGGCCGAGATCGGCGGTAATCCGGTCGCCGTCGCCCTCTCCGGCGACGAGCGGATGCTCTACGTCGCCAACTCGGGCAACAACGACGTGGCCGTGATCGACGTACGGCAGGGCCGGGTGCTCGGCCTCATCCCCACAGGTTGGTATCCCACGTCGATCCAGGTCATCGGCGACCGGCTGCTCGTCACCAACGCCAAGGGGCTCGGGGCCGGGCCGAACGACGGCCCCGGGCACCCGGATCCCCACGCCTCGACCTCTCCTGACCAGTACATCGGATCGATGATCAAGGGAACGCTGTCGCTCATCCCCGGAGTGACGGACCCGGCCCGGCTCGCCGCGTGGTCACGGCAGGTCGCCGCCAACAACGGGAGCTCCGGCAACGGGAGGTCGGACAGCGGGAGAACGCGCGCCTCCGCTCCCAGCGCCGTCATCCCCCTTCACCCCGGAGGGCCGACGCCGATCAAGCACGTCATCTACGTCGTCCGGGAGAACCGCACCTATGACCAGGTCCTGGGGAGCCTGGGCAAGGGGAACGGCGATCCCGGCCTCAACCTCTTCGGGGAGTCGTCCGCCCCGAACACCCGCGAGCTGGCCCGCCGGTTCGTGACGCTCGACAACTTCTACGCCGACGCGGAGATCAGCGCCCAGGGCTGGAACTGGTCGACGGCGGCGAATTCCAACGCCTACACCGAGCAGACGTGGCCGGCGGGCTACTCGGAACGGAACCATCCCTACGACTGGGAGGGGGGCAACCCGGCGACGGCTCCCAACCGGGACTATCGGGACGCCTATATCTGGAACCGGCTCTCCGACGCCGGCGTGTCCTACCGGAACTACGGCTTCTACACCTCCAGCAAGGGCGTGACCGACCCGATCGATCCCGACCTGGCGGGCAACACCGACCCGGCCTTCGCGGGGTTCGACATGAAGAAGCCCGATCACTGCGAAGCGGGGACGGGCCGCATGTGCGAGTGGCTCAGGGAGTTCCGCGCCTACGAGGAGAACGGGAACCTCCCGGACGTCGAGCTCGTCCGGCTCGGCAACGATCACACGGCGGCCACGCGCCCCGGCGCGCCGACGCCGGAGGCGTGCGTCGCCGACAACGACTACGCCGTCGGCCAACTGGTGGAGGCGGTGTCGCACTCCCGATACTGGGCCGAAACGGCGATCTTCGTGGTGGAGGACGACGCCCAGAACGGCCCCGACCACATCGACGCCCACCGGACCGTGGCCCTGGTCGTGAGCCCGTACAGCCAGATGGGACGGGTCGACTCGACCTTCTACAGCACGGTGTCGATGTTGCACACCATCGAGCTGATCGCCGGGATCCGGCCGATGACCCAGTTCGACGCCTATGCCACCCCCATGACCGCGTCGTTCACCGGCCGGCCCGACGCCCGGCCGTACGACGCGCTGCTGCCCGCCCAGCCGTTCGACGAGAAGAACCCGGCGGACGCGCCGATGGCGGGCGTCTCGGCGAAGCAGAACCTGACCCACGAGGATCGGATCGACGAGGTGACCTTCAACGAGGCCATCTGGCAGAGCGTGAAGGGACCCGGCTCCCGGATGCCGGCCCCGGTGCACCGCCTCCCCGGGCCCGGCGCCGAGGAGGATGACTGAGCCATGCCGCGCCGAGTGAAGGTCGAGGGAGATCTCTACCACGGGCGCGTCCCGGAGGGCGCGATCTACGTGGGCCGCGCCGCCCCGGGGATGAAGGCCAGCCCGTACCGGAATCCCTTCCCGGTCAAGGAGTACGGCCGGGCCGGAGCCCTGCGGATGTTCGAGGCCTATCTGGACGACCATCCCGAGCTGGTCGAGCGGGCCAGGCGGGAGCTGGCCGGGAAGGACCTGGCCTGCTGGTGCGCGCCGGACCAGCTGTGCCACGCCGACGTCTGGCTGGAGATCGTCGCCACTGACTGAGCCAGGTGTCAGCGGTCGCGATCTTCGGGCTCATGCCGTCGGCTCTAGTCAGCAGGGTCCGGGGGCGGCGGCGGAGACCTCCAGGTCGGCCCCCTTGAAGGGCGACATGAAGTGCGACAGCAGGTCGACGGCGTAGCTGGGCACCTGGCCGCCGCCAGGCGCGAGGAGGAGACCGTCTTCCGGCCCAGGTCCGCCGTCAGCCTCGCGGGGAGACCGGCCAGGCTCACCACGCCCCGGACGCCGAAGCAGCCGCGGCCCGCCGTACAGAACGGTCCCCTGTCCTTGGCGCATCCGGCGGATCCCGCGGTCGCGGGAGTAGGGATCTACCTCAGCCCCCGCCCGCTGGCCTACCCACTACCTACGTATATGCGAAATGGGTACCGATACGGGGGTTTTCCCCGTGCTGCGTCAGGGGTCGGAGACGACATGATGACGGTGTTACCAAGAAAACCCCATGACACCCGGCGAGGACCAAAGGAACGAAACAATGTGCCAGCACCAGCCTCCGTGCCCGCCCGCGACCGCTTCCGATCGCGAAGCGGCCTGCCTTGTCGCTTTCCACCCGGAGCAGGGATGGGGACTTCTCTGCAACGGCGTGGTGCTCTTCGAGGACACCGGTGAGCTGCTGCCTGACGGAAGCAGCATCCCGGCCCACCGTGGAAACGTGGGGTGTGCGGCATGAGCCAGATGATCATGTCCCGCTCCCTCCCGCTTGAACAGCCGTCGTGGCCGGCGTCCGGCCGATGGAAGGCCGTGCGCCGCCGGCTGGGCACGATGATGGTCCGGCTCACCGAGGGTCCCGGCATCCAGGTGTGGACCTGGCGCCTGCCGACCAGCCTGCGTTCGGTCGCCAGAGCCCGGCGCCTGACCCGCGAGCGGCTGTCCGGCTGGGGGATGGAGAAGGCGACCGACGTCGCCGAGCTCCTCGTCAGCGAGCTGGTGACCAACGCCCTCTGCCACGCGCGCGGGCCGGTCCGGCTGAGTCTGTCCCTCATGGAGGGCATGCTTCGCTGCGAGGTCGAGGACGGCGGGACCGTGCTGCCCCGCCTGTACAACGCCCACGATGACGACGAGGGCGGCCGCGGGCTGTGCCTCCTCGACACGCTGGCCTGCTGCTGGGGCGCCGCCCGCACCATCAACGGCAAGGTCATGTGGTTCGAGCTGCCCGCCGACTAGGAGCACCGGCAATGCGTCAGATCCGCGTCACCAGCCCCCGGCCCCGTCCCCGAACCGGCTCACCCTGACACGCGTACCCCGGCCGGCTGGCCACTGCCGTACTGACCTCACCTGACCCGTGACCCGATCCGGGACCCGCACCGTTACTCTTCGTGGCCTTTATCGTGACTCTTTGTGACACTCACGTGGAGCGGGTGCGCTCGCTGAGCCAGGCGGCGACCTGCGCCCGGGAATTGAAGCCCAGCTTGTTGAGGATGTGCTCGATGTGTCCCTCCGCGGTGCGCTGTGAGATCACCAGCGCCGCCGCGATGTCCTTGTTGCTCAACCCCTGCGCGACCAGCGTGGCGATCTCCGTCTCCCGGCGGGTCAGGGGAGCCAGGCGACCGGCCGACGTGTCCCGCGGCGCGGCACTGGGAGCCTCGTCCTGCAGCGCGTAGGCCACCGCGTCGTCGTACGGCAGGCGGGCCCCGCGCTTGACCGCGGCCCGGAAGGCCTGCTCTCCAAGAGCCTCCAGGACTCTCGACTCGCATTCTTTGTGGTAGCAGACCAGATGCCCGAATCCGGACAGCGGGGCGCCGACCGCCCTCCAGACCGTCTCCAGGATCCCCAGAAGCCGGGCCGCCCTCTCGTAGCGCTTCTCACACGCGGCGATCCAGGCCAGCACCTCCAGGTTGACCCCGGCCCCCAGCGGGTCGTCGAGCGAACGGTTGAACCGCAGGCTGGCCTTCTCCAGCTCGGCCGCCCGCGCCGAGTCGCCGACCTTCCAAAGCCCGATGCCGAGCGCCATCTTGGTGTACGCCTGGTGCCAGCCCTCCCCATAGGCCTCGCAGACGGCCAGCGACTCCTCGGCGGCCGCGATGGCCTGAGCGACCTCACCCCGATAGGAGTACGCCAGGGACAGCCGGATGAGCGCGAGGGCCAGGCCGACCGGGTTCCCGTGGGCACGGTGGCCGTCGGCCGCCTCCCGGTAGAGCCTGGTGGCCGACTCGGGATCACCACGGCACATGGCGACCATTCCCGAGTAAAGCGCGACGTAGGCCCGCATGGCGTCATTCCGGAGCCGGTCCGCGACGGTCCCGCTCTCCTCGAGCATCGCGGCGGCCTTGCCGCAGTCGCCCTGAATGAGGGAGAGCCACGCTCCGGCCCACAACGCCCGGCCCCTGACCTCGGTCGGCTCCGTCTCCATGGTCAGACCCAGATCTATCCAGCGACGGCCCTCACCGAGGTAGAAGCCGGTGATCCAGTGGTAACGCAGGTCCACGGCCATGGTCAGCCCGGCACCGGCCTCCCCGGGCTCGCTGAAGCAGTACTCCAGGGCCGTGCGGAGGTTGGCGTGTTCCCGCTGGAGGCGGGAGAACCAGGCCACCTGCTTCGGGCCGAACAGCTCCGCGTGCGCCTCGGCCGACAGCAGGCGGTAGTAGTCGCGGTGCCGCCGCTGCATCACGGCCTCCTGCCCGGAGGCGGCGAGCCGTTCCTTGCCGTACTGCCGGATCGTCTCCAGGAGCCGGTAGCGGACCGTCCCCGGCTGGTCCTCCCTGGCCAGGACCGACTTCTCCACCAGCCCGGTCACCAGGTCGAGGACGGACTGTACGGCGATGCCGTCCCCGGCGCAGACGTTCTCGGCGGCGTCGAGATCGAGGCCGCCCGCGAACACCGACACCCGCTGCCACAGCAGCCGCTCCCTTTCCGTGCACAGCTCGTAGCTCCAGTCGATCAGCGCCCGCAGCGTCCGCTGGCGCGGGAGCGCGGCCCGAGATCCGGCCGTGAGCAGGCGGAACCGGTCTTCCAGCCGTCGCAGCAACTGCTCGACCGACAGCACGCGCAGCCGTACGGCCGCCAGCTCGATCGCGAGGGGGATGCCGTCGAGGCGGCGACAGACCGCCGCCACCGCCTCCCGGTTCGCGTCCGTGACGGCGAAGTCCGGCACCACGGCCACGGCCCGGTCCGTGAACAGCCGCACCGCGTCGCACTCCACCAGCGACTCGGCCGAGACGAGCGAGAGGTACTGGGTCGGAAGCGACAGCGGCGCGAGGCTCAGCGTCTGCTCGCTGGAGATGCCGAGCGCCTGCCTGCTCGTGGCCAGTATCCGCAGGTGCGGCACGGCATGCACGAGCTCATCCGTGAACATCGCGCACTCGATGAGGAGATGCTCGCAGTTGTCCAGCACGATCAGCGCGTGCCTGTCGTTCAGGTAGTCGGCGAGCGCCTCCAGCGGGGACCGGGAGTAGTAGTCCCGGATCTCCAGGGTCTCGGCGACGGTCTGGGCGAGCAGCTTGGGGTTCTCCAGCTCGGCGAGCTCGACCAGCCAGACCCCGTCGGGGAAGATCCGCCGCACCTCGGCCGCGACCCGGAGCGCCAGGCGGGTCTTGCCGACCCCGCCGACACCGGTCAGTGTCACCAGGCGGGAGGCGGCCAGCAGACGCTTGACCTCGGCCAGTTCGTGCCGACGTCCGACGAAACTCGTCACCTCGGCGGGCAGCACGTTCAGCCGCCTCTTCGAGGCCCTCGGTAGCACCGCCGTCATATGCCAAGCCGCCCCGATCCGCATCGCCCGCGCCGAATCGGCACACCCCGATATGGCTCAGGCGTCTCTGAGAGACATTTTAACGATACCCGTTTGACCAGCGACTTTGCCGAGCCTAGCGTTGAGGAGATGGGCGGCACGGCGTTCACTCGGCAGGTCGGCAACCTTCCCGCCGACGTGACGAGCTTCGTCGGCCGAAGGCAGGAGCTCGCCGAGATCAAGCGTCTCCTGGCCGCCTCCCGCCTGGTGACGCTGACCGGTGTCGGCGGGGTCGGCAAGACCCGGCTCGCCCTCCGGGCTGCCTCCGAACAGCACCGGGCGTTCGACGGGGTCTGGCTGATCGATCTCGCCGGTCTCGACGACCCCTCTCTCGTGCCGCAGACGGTCGCGGCCGCCGTGGGGCTGTACGACCAGGCCATGACGAACCCGGTCGAAGCGCTGTCCGAGTTCCTGTCCGCGCGGCGGACCCTGCTCGTGCTGGACAACTGCGAGCACCTGCTGGACGTCTGCGCCGCGCTGGCCAGCCGGCTCCTGCGGATGGCTCCCGAACTGCGGATCCTCGCGACGAGCCGGCAGTCGCTCGGGATCTCCGGCGAGCGCGCCATGCACGTCACGCCGCTCCCCGTGCCGGATTCCGGCCGGTCGCCGCCGACGCCGAAGGAGCTGGAGCGGTACGACGCGATCACCCTCTTCGCCGACCGCGCGGCCGCCGTGCTGCCCGGATTCGTGGTCGACGACCGCAACCAGGAGGCGGTCGCCACGCTGTGCCGGCGGTTGGACGGCATCCCACTGGCGATCGAGCTCGCCGCGGTGCGGCTGCGGGCCCTCTCCGTCAACGCGCTCGTCGAGCGCCTCGGTGATCCGTACCGGTGGCTGACCGGCGGCAGCCGTACGGCGGTGCCGCGACAGCGCACGCTGCACGCGCTGGTGGACTGGAGCTTCCAGCTGATGCCCGCCCCCGAGCAGATGCTGTGGACCCGCATGTCGATCTTCCCCGGGACCTTCGACCTGGACGCCGTGGAGGCGGTGTGCGTGGGCGACGGCATCGAACCGGAGGACGTGCTCGACCTGCTGGACACCGTGGTCGACAAGTCGCTGCTGCAGCGGGAGGAGCACGGCGGCGAGGTCCGCTACCGCATGCTGGAGACGCTGCGCGAGTTCAGCCAGATGCACCTAACCGGGCCGGACGAGCGGCGGACGCTGCTGCGCCGGCACCGGGACTGGTACCGGCGGCTCGTCGAGCAGGCGGCCGCCGAGTGGTTCGGGCCCGAGCAGGCCTCCTGGTTCGCCCGTCTCAAGCTGGATCAGGTCAACCTCAGGGCCGCCATGGAGTTCTGCCTGCGCGAGCCCGGCGAAGCGGAGACGGGGCTCCGGATGGCCGTCGACCTGCACCGGCCGCATTGGCTGCCCAACGCCTCCTTCCTTGAGGGGCGGCACTGGCTCGACCGCATGCTGGCGGCGGCTCCCGAGCCGACCGCGACCCGCGCGGAGGCGCTGTGCGTGGACGCCTGGCTGGCGTTCATGCAGGGCGACGCCGAGGCGGGCCATCTCTTGATCGAGGAGGGCACGGCCTTGGCCGACAAGCTCGGCGACCCGGTCAGCATGGCGCAGGCGTCCTCGGTCTCGGGCAAGGCCGCCTACTACAGCGGCGACCTGGCGCGAGCGACCGCCCTCCTCGACGAGGCCGTCGCACGGCACACCGCCAACGGCGACTGCTTCGGCGTCGTGGCGGCCTCGCTCACCCTCGCGGCGGCCCTCGGCTCCAGCGGCGACGCGGCCCGCGCCACCGCCCTGTTCGAGGAGTGCCTCTCGCTCGCCGCCGACCACGGGGAGAGCTGGTGCCGCGCCTGGGTGCTGACCGTCTTCGCGCTACACGTGTGGCAACTCGGCGAGACATCGCGGGCGACCTCGCTCGCCCGGGAGAGCCTGCTGCTCGGCCATGCGTTCGACGACCGGCTGAACGTGGCGTCGAACATCGAGGCGCTCGCCTGGATCATGGCGAGCGAGGGACGCCACGAGCGCGCGGCCTGCCTGCTCGGCGCCGCGGACGCCGTCGGCGGTACGGTCGGGATCTCCGCGCTGCTGCTGAGGCGGCAGGCCGAGTTCCACGAGAAGTGCGTCGCCGCCCTGCGGGAGGCGATGGGAGACAAGGCGTTCAACCGGGCGAGACAGCACGGCACCCGGTTGACGGTGGAGCGGGCCGTCGCCGAGGCTCTCGGCGACCGGGCGGAGAAGCGCGACAAGCCGGAGAAGCCCGCCGCCGCCGAGCAGCCGCCCTCACCGCTGACCGCCCGGGAGCGGGAGATCGCGGAGCTCATCGCCCAGGGGCTGAGCAACAAGGAGATCGCCACCGCGCTCGTCGTCGCTCAACGTACGGCGGAGGGCCACGTCGAGCACATCCTGGCCAAGCTCGGCTTCACCTCCCGCGCCCAGATCGCCGCGTGGATGACCACCCTGAAAGCCTCCCAGGAAGCCGAGTAACAGCCCGCCCCCGGTCACCGCCAAGCGGCGATCAGTTCGTCCGGGCCGTAGGTCGCGGCTGCCCCCGCGCACGAGACTCCGCCCAATGAAGTCGGTCATGCACCCCTACGATACTTTCGCGGGCGATAGCATCGCCCGCGAAACCATACGTCGCGTGTCAGGGTGATCCGAGCCGTTGCAGCAGCTGGGCGCGTCTGGCTTCCAGGTCCTCGATCAATGCCTCCTGTTGCTCGGCGTTCGTGAGCACGGTGGCGATCTCGGCCGGGTCCGTGGGGGAGTCCCACCGCTCGCCGATCTCCCGCCGGATCTCCGCCACCTCCTCGCGGAGCCGGACCAGGTCCGCTTCGACCTGCTTCAGCTGTTCCCTCAGCTCGGAGTCGTCCATCCCCGTACCGTCCCGTCCCGTCGGAGCCGTTCTTCCACCACATTCCACGGAGACGGAAAACTATTCGGCGAGGTCCACATGCCCTTCGGCGACGTGCCAGTAGTCGCGGGACTCCACCGCCAGGCCGGCCGCATCGAACGCTTCCCGCGTCTCCACGGCCGTCAGGCGGTCGCTTGGCCGATGTACGCGGTGGTGCCGGCAGCGCGGGCGCGCTCGGCCGCGGCGAGCTGGGCCATCAGGTAGGGCGGCATGATCCCGGCGGCCTCGTCGGCGGTGAAGAAGCCGTAGCCGTCAAGTTCCTCGGCCTGGAGGACGACGCTGTCGCCGTCGGCCACCGTGCCGCAGTCGAAGAGGAAGTGCACCAGGGGAATCGGCCGGTCGCCGAGCGGCGGCACCCAGTGGACCACCAGCAGCCGCCCGACCGGCGGCGCCAGCCCGAGCTCCTCCAGCAGCTCACGGCCACAGGCCTCCTCGGGTAACTCTCCCTCGTCCACGTGGCCGCCCGGCCAGCCCCAATGGTCGCGGTAGTTGGGCTTGACCAGCAGGACCCGGCCGGAGGGGTCGGTAATGAACCCGCACGCCCCCGCCACGACCTTGTTCAGCTCGGCGTAGAAGACGTCCGCAGGGATCACGATGGCGTCCGCTCGGTAAAAGGCATGTAACGAGACTAAGGGGGCTCCCCTGATCTCCGGCCGCGGGATGTCCCCTAGATCTCAAGGACGAGGGTTGTACGCCCCTGGCAGTACTCCCAATCCCGTCTGCGCGCCGGATGTCTCGCCCGTGCTCGATTCCTAGCGTTAAAGGAAACGTAAAGGGAGAGAACATGAAGAAGAACTTTGCCGCCTCGGTGGGAGGCTGGAGTGCTCGGCACCGCTGGTGGGCGCTGCTGATCTGGGTCGCCTTCGTCGCCGCCGCGACCTTCGTCGGAAACGCCGTCGGCACGGCGGAGATGAAGAGCTACGAGGGCATGAACGGCGACTCCCGCCAGGCCGGCCAGATCTACGACGAAGCGGCCTTCAAGAACGTGGCCGGCGAGGTCGTGCTGGTCCAGACCCGCTCGGGCGCGCTCACCGTGAAGGACCCGGGCTTCCGCCAGGCCGTCGCCGACGTGAAGAGCGCCGTCGAGGCCACCGGGCAGGTCGAGCACGTGCGCACGCCGTACGACAAGGAACCGTCGCCGGTGACCGAGGACCAGAGGACGACGCTGGTCCAGTTCGACATGAAGGGCGACGGCGGCACCGCCGAGCAGCGTGTGCAGCCGGTGCTCGACGCGGTGGCGAAGGCGCAGAAGGCCCATCCCGACCTGCGGATCGAGGAGGCCGGATCGGCGAGCGCGGACAAGCTGATCGGCGAGGCGATCGACAAGGACTTCGTCCGCGCCGAGCAGTTGTCGCTGCCGATCACCCTTGGCATCCTGCTCGCCGCCTTCGGCGCGCTGCTCGCCGCGCTGGTGCCCGTCGCCCTGGCGATGACGGCGATCTTCTCTGCCACCGGCCTGCTCGCCCTGACGAGCCACCTCCTCCACGTGGACTCGGCGACGAGCAACGTGATGCTGCTGATCGGCCTCGCGGTCGGCGTGGACTATTCGTTGTTCTACATCATGCGGGAGCGGGAGGAGCGGGCGAAGGGCCGTGACAAGCGGCGGGCCATCGAGATCGCGGCGGCGACCTCGGGGCGGGCCGTGCTGATCTCCGGCATCACCGTCATCGTGGCCATGGCCGGGATGTTCCTCACGGGCAACGGCACGTTCATGGGCTTCGCCGAGGGCACGATCCTGGTGGTCCTCACCGCCGTGGTCGGCTCGCTCACCGTGCTTCCCGCGCTGCTCTCGCTCATCGGCGACAAGATCAACGCCCGGGTCATCCACGGCACCGTCCGGGTCCTCACCGGGGGTCGCGTGACCTGGCGGCGCATCCTCGGCGTGCGGGGCGGGCAGAGCCGGGTCTGGGGCGCGATCATGGGGCCGGTCCTGCGCCACCCCGTCGTGTCGGTCGTCCTCGCGGGCGGCCTGCTGATCGGCCTGGCGATCCCCGCATTCGGGCTGAAGACCGGCACGCAGACCATCGACGATCTGCAGGGCGACTACTCCATCGCCGAGACCTTCAAGCGGATCGACAAGGCCTTCCCGGGCGGCAACGACCCCGCGGTGGTCATGGTCAAGGCCGCCGACGTGACGACCCCCCAGTTCACCGCGTCCATCGAGAACTTCAAGCGGCGGGCGCTGGCGACCGGCGAGGCCAACGAGCCCGTCACGGTCACGATCAACCCGGACAAGACGGTGGCGCGGATCGGCATCGGCATCAAGGGCACGGGCACCGACGCGGTCTCCGAGCACGCCATCCACACGCTGCGCGAGAAGGTCATCCCGGCGACGCTGCCCGGCGCTCACGTCACGGGCAGCGCGGCCGGCTCGATGGACTTCAACGACCAGCTCAAGCGGACCCTGCCGCTGGTGTTCGGGTTCGTGCTGCTGCTCGCCTTCGTCCTGCTGCTGATCTCCTTCCGCTCACTGGTCGTGGCGGTCAAGGCCATCCTGCTCAACCTGCTGTCCGTCGCGGCGGCATACGGCGTGCTCGTGCTGGTCTTCCAGAAGGGGTACGGCGAGAGCGTTCTGGGCTTCCACTCCACGGGGACGATCACCAACTGGCTGCCGCTCTTTCTGTTCGTGATCCTCTTCGGCCTCTCGATGGACTACCACGTCTTCATCATCAGCCGGATCCGGGAGGCGTACGACAAGGGCATGACGACCGAGGAGGCTGTCACCTTCGGCATCAGGAGCACGGCGGCCGTGGTCACCAGCGCGGCGCTCATCATGGTGGCGGTGTTCGCGACCTTCGCCACGCTGTCGCTGCTGACCTTCATGCAGATGGGCATCGGGCTGGCGGCCGCCATCCTGATCGACGCGACGATCGTCCGGGCTGTCCTGCTGCCCGCGACCATGAAGCTGCTCGGCGACTGGAACTGGTACCTGCCGCGCTGGCTCGGCTGGCTGCCCCAGCTCTCCCACGGCGACGACGACGCCGAGGACGAGGACGAGGAGCGGATCCCCGTCCTCGTCGGCTGATCGATCACATCAGGTACGGCCCCCGCCTTGCTGGGCGGGGGCCGTTCGCCCATGGCAGGACGCTATGGGAGGACGCCGAGGAGGCCGAGCTTGCGGGCCTTGGCCGGCTCGGCGATCCGCTGGACCTCCACGAGACCGGCGGTCAGGACGACGAGCGTGTTGTGGGCCGCGCCCTTCAGCCGCACCACGAGCCGCCCGTCGGGCAGGTAGAGCGCGCCGATGAGCGTGCCCTTGACCGGCACGGGGACGCTGGCGCCCGTCACGGTGTCGACGATCGAGGGGCGGTACCAGACCGGCCAGGCTCCGTCGCCGCCCGGGTCGTTCGCGCCGAGCCGCTTGACGATCACCTTCCCGCCGTCGGGCGACAGGCTCTGCACGTGGTTGGCGAGCTTGATCCCGGCGGTACGGCGCGACTTGCCGGTGGTGACGTCGAGAAGGTAGACGCCGTCGGTCGTCCCGGCGTATCCGGCCAGGTAGCGGCCGTTCGCCGACCAGGCGAGATGGCACACGCCGTACGTCCTGCCGGCCGTGCGCCGGTTCTTCCCGTCGGCTCCGACGATCGCCACGGGGGCGGTGGCCTCGGTGCCGGTGAGCGGGTAGGCGATCCGGGAGGAGTCGGACGACCAGACCGGCGTCGCACAGGGTGCTCCGGCGACCGCGCCCCGGGCGATCACACGGTCGCCCGCGCTCCCCGTCACGTGGAGGCGTCCCTTGTCGTCGATCCAGGCGACCTTCCTGCCGTCGGGTGAGGCGGAGAACTGGCCGAGGCCACCGGCCGACAGCTTCGAGAAGCCCTTCTCGGGCCGGTAGGTGAAGACGTCGATCGCGTCGCCGTACCGGAAGAAAACGGCTCCCCTGACCGGCTTCGCCGCCGCGTGCGCGGGCGCCGGAATCGAGACAAGGACCGCGGCGACCGCGGCGAGGACCTTCAAGATTCGCATAGCCGTACGATCTACACCGATTACTCCCGCGGCACCAAGTTTGTCGGGAAAAATCCTTTAAAAGTAAACTCGTCGGCATGAGGGCAGCCGCGACATCCATCCGGAAGCCCTTGATCTACTGGACCGCCGGCGTGCTCACCTACATGGTCGCGGTCTTCCACCGTCAGTCCCTCGGCGTCACGGGGATCGACGCGGCGGCCCGCTTCGGAGTCGGGCCCGCCGGGCTGTCCATGTTCGCCATGCTGCAACTGCTCGTCTACGCGGCCATGCAGATCCCGGTCGGCATCCTGGTCGACCGCGTCGGGTCCAAGCGGATGCTCCTCGTGGGGGCCGCGGTGATGGCTCTGGGGCAACTCGTCTTCGCCGTGGCGACCGGCCTCGCGGGAGCCGTCGCCGGGCGCGTTCTCATCGGCTGCGGCGACGCCATGACGTTCATCAGCGTGATCCGGATCGTCAACCTGTGGTTCCCACCCCGCCGCAATCCGGTGATCGTGCAGCTCACGGGCCTGCTCGGCCAGCTCGGCGCGATCGCGTCGGCCGTGCCGCTGATCCACTCCCTTCGGGCGTACGGCTGGACGCCGACCTTCCTGGGGGCCGCCGCGCTCGGGGTTGTCGCGATGCTCATCGTCGCCGTCGGGCTTCGGGAGAGGCGGCCGGAGGGCGGTGCCACCGCCCGCGGCCTGCGGGCGGCGTGGGCGGAACCGGGAACCAGGCTGGGGATGTGGACACACGCCGCGACCCAGTCGTCGGTCGCCGCGTTCACGATCCTGTGGGGCTATCCCTTCCTGGTACAGGGCCAGGGCCTCTCCCCGTCGACGGCCGGGCTGCTGCTGACCACGCTCACGCTGCTGGCCATGATCAGCGGGCCCCTGCTCGGCTACCTCGCCGGGCGGTTCCCCCTGCGGCGGTCATGGATGGTGCTGGCCGTCATCGGCGGCACGGCGGGGGCCTGGACGCTCGTCCTCCTCTGGCCCGCGCCCGCCCCGCTGTGGGTGCTCGTCCTGCTCATGGTCGCGCTGGCGACGAACGGTCCCGGCTCGGTGATCGGGTTCGACTACGCGCGGACCTTCAACCCGTCCGAGCGGATCGGCGTCGCCACCGGAATCGTCAACGGTGGCGGCTTCGTCGCCACGATCTCAGTGATCACGCTCATCGGCGTCTCGATGGACCTTCAGGGGGACTTCCGCTGGGCGTTCGCCGTGCAGTATCCGGTGTGGATCCTGGGGGCCGTCCAGGTGCTCCGCTACCGCACCCGGGCCCACCGCCTCCTCGCCCTCCGCCTCGCCCCCAACAACGCCTGATCGCCAGCCTCCCCGGCTGACTTCGACGTCCACCGCCTCGGTGAAGCCAGGCACCGTGCCGGCAATGTCCTCGAAACGGCTCCGGCTTCCACTGGGAGTGAAGGTCATATCTCCACCAGTGGAAGCTTGGGCTCGAAGGTTCGCAGGTCATCGGGATCGGAGGTGATGACAGGCAACCGATAACGGTGCGCGAGCATCACCACATGTGCGTCGACGAGATCATCCCCGTCCGCGCGCTGACCGAGGTAAGAGCCGATCGCCTTCGCCACAGGGACGGTGATCTCGACCACCTCCACGTCGCTTCGCCTCAGCAGCATCGCCAGCGCTGCCTGCCGGGCGTCACCACGCCATGCCTCCGCAACCGATCCGGCGGAGATCACGAGCTTCCGCTCAGGATCGATGTCGGCCAGAAGCCCGATCATCCGGCGGTTCTTGCCTGGCTTCTCCAGCGCGATCAGGGCGCCGGTGTCGAGCACGAATCCGGGAGTCACGAGAGGTCCTCTCCATCGACGGAAGCGAAGTATTCGCGCGCCTGGTCGGTCGCGGCCTGGGCGCTCTTGATCCAGGCCCGCTCGTCCTCCGTCAGCTCACCCACTTGATCCCGGAGTTCGGACCAGAAGTGCTTTTGTGCCTCCCTCTCCGCCAGGCGCTGAGCGACGAGCTCCGCCATGAAGGCGGACACGGAGGGATACCGCCCCTCCGCGACCAGCCGTTTGGCCTCTTCCGCCTGCTCCGTGGGGAGGGTGACGGTGACCCTCGTGACATGCTCAGCCATAGTCGAGACGCTAGCATACGAAAGTATGCTCAGGGGCGGGGTGAGCGGAGTGGGATGTAGTCGAAGTCGAGGTCGGCGGCGTAGACGGCGCGCTCGCAGCGCGGGCAGCGGAAGAGCACGGGGCCCTCGTCCAGCTCGGTACGGCAGCGCGGGCAACAGCGGCGGGTGCGGGTCATCTCGATCTCCCCCTCGGCGTTCTTCTTCGTATGTTCATTGGACATCCGGCCGCTTGTCGGATTCCTGCAGTCCGCTTGAGGATGGACAAATGCTCGACGACGTCATCGCCTATCTGCTCTGCCCCGTCTGCGGGGGCCGGCCGTCCCTCGCGGAAGGGACGGTCCGCTGCGAGCGCGGCCACAGCTTCGACGTCGCGAGGCAGGGTTACGTCAGCCTGCTGACCGGGTCGGCGGCTCCCGCCACGGCGGACACGCCGTCGATGGTCGCCGCCCGCGCGGACTTCCTCGACGCCGGGCACTACGCCCCCCTGGCCGACCGCCTCGCCGGTCTGTGCGCGGCCGCCTCCGTGGTCGCGGACGCGGGCGCCGGGACCGGCTACTACCTGGCCAGGGCCCTGGGCGTGAGCGGGGGGACGGCCGGCCAGGCCGTGGGGATCGCCCTCGACGTGTCCAAGCACGCGCTCAAGCGGGCGGCCAGGGCGCATCCCCGGATCGGCGCCGTCGTCGCGGACGTCTGGCGGCCCCTGCCCGTCCGGGACGGGTGCGTGGACGTGCTGCTCAACGTCTTCGCGCCGCGCAACGCCGCCGAGTTCGCGCGGATCCTCAGGCCGGGCGGCTCGCTGGTCGTCGTCACGCCGGCCGAGGACCATCTCCACCCGCTCGTGGAGCGGCTCGGTCTGCTCTCCGTGGACGAGGAGAAGGAGCGCCGCCTCGAGGAGACCCTGGGCGGCCGGTTCGCGAAAGCCGTACAGGACGTGGAGGAGATCACGCTGACGCTCGGCCACAAGGCGGTCGGGGCGGTGGTGGGAATGGGGCCGAGCGCCTGGCACACCGGGACGGCCATCGCGGACAAAATTCGCGAGCTTCCCGATCCGGTGCGGGTGCGGGCATCTTTTCGGATTACGCGATGGGTGGTACATAAGTGACCTGAGTGCTACTTGACCGGAAATTCCCCTGCGACATCAACGATTTGTCGGTCATTTTCGATGTCCGCAGGACATACTTGACCGCGACCCCGAGGGCATACAGGGGAGGGCGCATGAAGGCCGAGGAACGCTGGCAGGCCAGGTTCCGGGCACCGCGCATGACCCTGCCGACGTGGGCGCGCCAGGCGCCCCACCGCGCGGTCTACCGCAGCAACGCGTCCGGCACGTGGGAGATCTACGCCTGGGATCGCTCGACGGGGAGCACCCGCCAGGTCACCGACCGGCCGAACGGCACCTCCCGCTGCGCCATCGACCCGCAGGGGAAGTCGATCTGGTGGTTCGCCGACACCGACGGCGACGAGTTCGGCGTGTGGATGCGGCAGCCGTTCTACGGCGGCCCCGACGTCCCGGTGAACATGCCGCCCGGGCATCCCTGCGGCCTCGCGCTCGCCTCCAGTGGCGCCGCGGCGGTGGGCCGTTCCTTCCGCGGCGGCTTCGAGGTCCTGCTCGTCCAGGGCGACGTCCGGGGCGACGAGGAGCCCGTCACGATCTACCGGCACGACGAATCCGTCCACGTGGCCGACATGTCCCTCGACGGATCGCTCGTCGCGATCGATCACAGCGAGCACGGCGACGCCTTCCACCCCTCCCTGCGGGTCCTGAGGGCCGGCGGCCAGATCGTCGGCGAGCTGCACGACGGCCCCGGGAAGGGCGTCACGGGCGTCCGGTTCGCCCCCGTGCTCGGCGACCGGCGGCTGCTGGTCCTCCACGAGCGCCGGGGACGCCGCGCGCCGCTGGTGTGGGACCCGGTGACCGGCGAGCAGCGGGAGATCTGGCTGCGGGTGCCCGGCGAGATCACCGCCGACTGGTACGGCGACGGCCGCGCCCTGCTGATCATGCACAACCACCGGGGCCGCACCGAGCTGCTGAAGTACGACCTCGCCGGAGGCGGCCTCACCCCGATCGAGAGCCCCCACGGAGTGATCGACGCCGCCGCGCCGCGCCCCGACGGCACGGTGGAGTACTCCTGGTCGAGCGCCGCCCATCCCCCGGTGATCAGGTCGAGCAACGGCCACGTGGTCATGAGCCCGGGCCGCACGCCGCCGCCGTCGGTGCCGCTGGAGGACATCGACGTGGACGGTCCCGGCGGCCGCATCCACGCACTGGTCTCCCGGCCGGAACGCGTCGCCCCGCCGTACCCGACGGTGTTCCTGCTGCACGGAGGGCCCGCCTCGCAGGACGACGACTCGTTCCTCCCGCACGTCGCGGCCTGGGTGGACAGCGGCTTCGCGGTGATCCGGGTGAACTACCGGGGCTCGGCCGGGTACGGCTCGGCCTGGCGGGACGCGCTCCACGGCGACGTCGGGCACATCGAGCTGGCCGACGTGTCGGCGGTCCGGGACTGGGCGATCGACCAGGGGGTGGCGGACCCCGCCCGGCTCATCCTCGCGGGCGCGTCCTGGGGCGGATACCTCACGCTGCTGGCCCTCGGCACCCAGCCGAAGAGCTGGGCGGCCGGAATCGCGGCGGTGCCCATCGCCGACCACACGGCCGCGTACGAAGACGCCGCGGAGGGGCTGCGGGCGGCCCATCGCGCCCTGCTCGGCGGCACGCCCCTGGAGCAGCCCGAGAGGTACGCCGTGTCCTCGCCCATCACCTACGCCGACATGGTCCAGGCGCCGCTGCTGATCCTCGCCGGGGAGAACGACCCCCGCTGCCCCATCCGCCAGATCGAGAGCTACCTCCAGGCGCTCGCCGACCGCGGCCACGAGGCGTCCGTCTACCGCTACGACGCCGGGCACGGCACGCTGGTCGTCGAGGAGCGCATCCGCCAGGTGGCCGCCGCGATCGACTTCGCGGTCAGGGCGCTCGCAGAACGAGAATAGCCAGGTCGTCGGCGCTCGGCTCGGGCGCGAACTCCTGTACGGCACGCCGGATCCGCTCGGCCACCGCCCGGGCGGACAGGTCGACGCATTCGGACAGCAGCTTGGCCAGCCCGCCGTCGTCGTCCAGGAGCCTGGTCCCCGACCGGCGTTCGGTCACCCCGTCGGTGACCCCGAGGAGCACGTCCCCCGAGTCGAGGTGAACGCTCTCCTCATAGAAGGCCGCCTCGGGGAAGACCCCCAGCAGCGACTGCGGCGACACGACCGACTCGACCACGCCGCTCGGCCGCAGCCGCAGCGCCTCCGGATGCCCGGCGGAGACGAGGCTGATGTCGAGACCGTCGGCCACGCGGGTGATCTCCCCGTGCAGCAGCGTGAGGAACCTCGCGCGCTCCCCCTCCTCCAGGATGGCCTGGTTGAGCCGGGCCACGACGGAGGCCACGCCGTACCCCTCCCGGGCGAGCAGACGGAGCGTGTGGCGGGCGAGGCCGGTGACCGCCGCGGCCTCGGGGCCGGTGCCGCAGACGTCGCCGATGGCGAACCGCCAGACGCCGTCGCCGAGCGGGAACAGGTCGTAGAAGTCCCCGCCGACCTCGTTGGTCTCGCCCGCGGGCTCGTAGATCACATGGAAGTCGAGGCCCGGCGTCGTCGGCTCGTCCGGCGGCAGGAGGCTGCGCTGGAGCGCCCGGTTGGCCGCCGCCTGCTGCGCGTAGAGGCGGGCGTTGTCCATCGCCAGCGCGGCCCGGCGGCCGATGTCCTCGGCGAGCTGCATGGCCTCGTCGGGGAAGCGGTCGCGGCGGCCCAGGCACATGACGCCGAGCCGCCGCCCCCGCGCGGTCAGCGGGAACGCCAGGGACTGCCAGTCCCCCGTGTGGAGGACCGCGGGGCCGTCGTCCGCCGGCAGGGGCAGGGCGTCGAGCTGGTCGCGGAGCGCGTCGATCTGGGTCTCGTCGGCGTGCCACAGGTAGGCGAGCCGCAGCGGGCCCGACCCGTGCGCGGAGGTGTAGACGGCGCACCAGGTCGCCAGCCGGGGAACGACGATCTGCGCGATGATCGCCGGGACCATGTCGGGATCGAGGGTGCCCGCGAGCAGATCGCTGGCGTCCGCGAGGAAGCCGAGCCAGCCGGGACCCTGCCCCGCCTCGGTGACCCACTCGTCACTCGTGTCGGACGCGCTTCCGGGCAGCTCGATCCTTGCCCACCGGGTACGCAGCGACGCGGTGAAGGTCACCCCCCAGGAGATCGCGTCCGCCGGCGGCCCGTAGCCGGGGGCCTCCGCCTTCTCCCGGACCTCGATCTGCACGGACTCGCCGTGGTGGATCCACACGACCTCGAACGGCTCGCCCGACACCGCGCCGACGAGCTCGGCCGCGAGCCGCTCCGCGTCGCCGCTGACGGACATGGCCGCCCACGCGGTCATCACCTCACGGGTGAACCGCTTCGCTGCCGGTACGGCCGTCTCGCCTGGCGTGAAGGACGCGGCCAGAACGGCACGAGGGGTATTCGTCACCGTCTCTGGCTTACCACAATTCCGGCTGACACGGGGTCAAACAACGGGGCCACGCAGGCCACGGAACGTGACAGACTGGCATGGAGTCCGTCCCCCGGAGGCCGCCATGCCTCGGCTGCGGCGCTGAACCCCCAAGGGGTGAAGGAGGCTAAATGTCGCCCGCCAACGTGGAGCTTGCGGGGAAGGAGCGGTGCTATACCGAGTCCGACCTCGTACCAGTTCTGGAAACCCTTATAACGTGGCGTGACGGCGACTTCCGCCGACGCGTGCCGCACGCGCCGCCGGGGATCCTCAGTGAGATCCGCCTGCTGCTCAACGAGGTGGCGGACCGCCGTGAGCACCTCGCCAACGAGCTGGGCCGGGTCCGCCGCGAAGTGGTCAAGGAGGGCCGGTTCGGTGAGCGCCTGACCCCCGGGCCGGGTGTCGGCTCGTGGGCTGAGAGCGTGGGCTCCGTCAACGACCTGATCGACGCGCTCGTCACCCCGGTCACCGGCGCGGCCGACGTCATCGACGCGGTGGCCAAGGGCGACCTGTCCCGCCGGATCGACCTGGACCGCAGCGCCCGCGGCGAGGTCCGCAGGCTCGGCAAGGCCATCAACGTCATGGTGGAACAGCTCGCGCTGTTCACCTCCGAGGTGACCCGTGTCACCAAGGACATCGGCACCGAGGGCAAGCTGGGCGGCCGGGCCAACCTGAAGGGCATGTCCGGCAGCTGGAAAGACCTCACCGAGGCCGTGAACACGATGTCCGGCCGGGTCTCGGCCCAGGTGCGCGACATCGCGGTCGTCACCACGGCCGTCGCCAAGGGCGACCTGAGCCGCAAGGTCACCGTCGAGGCCGTCGGCGAGATGTTCGAGCTCAAGAACACCGTGAACACGATGGTGGACCAGCTGTCCGCCTTCGCGGAGGAGGTCACCCGGGTCGCCCGCGAGGTCGGCACGGAAGGCCAGCTCGGCGGCCAGGCCCAGGTCCGCGGCGTCTCCGGCGTCTGGAAGGACCTCACCGACAACGTCAACTTCATGGCGAACAACCTGACCTCCCAGGTCCGCCAGATCGCCGCCGTCTCCACCGCCGTCGCCCAGGGCAACCTGTCCAAGAAGATCACCGTGGACGCCCAGGGCGAGATCCTGGAGCTCAAGGACACCCTCAACACGATGGTGGACCAGCTGTCCGCGTTCGCCGACGAGGTCACCCGGGTCGCCCGCGAGGTCGGCACCGAGGGACGCCTCGGCGGCCGCGCCGAGGTGCAGGGCGTCTCCGGCGTCTGGAAGGACCTCACCGACAACGTCAACTCGATGGCGAACAACCTGACCTACCAGGTGCGCAACATCGCCCAGGTGACCACCGCCGTCGCCAACGGCGACCTCACCCGCAAGATCGACGTTGACGCCCAGGGCGAGATCCTGGAGCTCAAGAGCACCATGAACACCATGGTCGACCAGCTCTCGTCCTTCGCCTCGGAGGTGACCCGGGTCGCCCGCGAGGTCGGCACCGAGGGACGGCTCGGCGGCCAGGCCCAGGTCCGCGGCGTCTCCGGCGTCTGGAAGGACCTCACCGACAACGTCAACTTCATGGCGAACAACCTGACCTCCCAGGTCCGCCAGATCGCCGCCGTCTCGACGGCGGTGGCCCAGGGCAACCTGTCCAAGAAGATCACCGTGGACGCCCAGGGCGAGATCCTGGAGCTCAAGGACACCATGAACACCATGGTCGACCAGCTGTCCGCGTTCGCCGACGAGGTGACCCGCGTCGCCCGCGAGGTCGGCACCGAGGGACGGCTGGGCGGTCAGGCCCGCGTGCCGGGTGTGTCGGGCGTCTGGAAGGACCTCACCGACAACGTCAACTCCATGGCGAACAACCTGACCTACCAGGTGCGCGACATCGCCGTGGTCACCACCGCCGTCGCCAAGGGCGACCTCACCCGCAAGATCGACGTGGACGCCCAGGGCGAGATCCTCGCCCTCAAGACCACCATCAACCGGATGGTCGACCAGCTCTCCTCCTTCGCCTCCGAGGTGACCCGGGTCGCGCGGGAGGTCGGCTCCGAGGGACGGCTGGGCGGCCAGGCCCGGGTCGAGGGCGTCGAGGGCATCTGGAAGGGCCTCACCGAGAGCGTCAACGAGCTGGCCGGGCGCCTGACCACTCAGGTGCGCGCGATCGCGGCCGTGACCAGCGCCGTCGCCCGGGGGGACCTCACCCAGTCGATCACCGCGGACGCCGAGGGCGAGCTGGCCGACCTCAAGGACAACATCAACACGATGGTGTCCAACCTGCGGGTCACCACCACGGCCAACCAGGAGCAGGACTGGCTCAAGTCCAACCTGGCCCGGATCTCCCGCCTGATGCAGGGCCACCGCGACCTCATCGAGGTCGCCAGGCTCATCATGAGCGAGCTCACCCCGCTCGTGTCCGCCAGCCACGGCGCCTGCTACCTGGTCGTGAACGGCGAGCTGACCCTCATCGCGGGGTACGGCATACAGCCCGGATCGGCCCCCCGGCAGCGTTTCGCGCTCGGCGAGGGCATCGTCGGCCAGGCCGCGCTGGAGACCCAGCAGATCATCCTGGAGAACGTCCCGGCCGAGTACATCACGATCGAGACCGGGCTGAGCAGGTCGCGCCCCGCCCAGATCGTAGTCATGCCGATCCTGTTCGAGAACCAGGTGCTCGGCGTCCTGGAGATGGCCTCGTTCAACCAGTTCAGCGAGGTCCACCTGGCCTTCCTGACCCAGCTCGTCGAGACCATCGGCGTCACGATCAACACGATCATCGCCAACTCCCGCACGGAGGACCTGCTCAAGGAGTCGCAGCGCCTGGCGACCGAGCTGCAGGAGCGCTCGGACGAGCTCCAGCGCCAGCAGGAGGAGCTGCGCAGGTCCAACGCCGAGTTGGAGGACAAGGCGGCGCTGCTGGCCAAGCAGAACCGCGCGATCGAGATCCAGAACTTCCAGATCGAGCAGGCCCGCCGCACCCTGGAGGAGCGGGCCGAGCAGCTCGCGGTCTCCTCGCGCTACAAGTCCGAGTTCCTCGCGAACATGTCCCATGAGCTGCGCACCCCGCTGAACAGCCTGCTCGTGCTCGCCAAGCTCCTGACCGAGAACGCCGACGGCAACCTGACCCCGCAGCAGGTCGAGTTCGCCAGGACGATCCACAGCGCCGGCTCGGCCCTGCTCCAGCTCATCAACGACATCCTCGACCTGTCGAAGGTCGAGGCGGGCCGGATGGACATCCATCCGCAGCAGCTGTCGCTGCCCAAGCTCGTCGAATACATGGAGGCCACGTTCGCGCCGCTCGCACAGGACAAGGGGCTGTCCTTCTCGGTCCAGGTCGACCCGACCGTGCCGAACGAGTTGCGCACCGACGAGCAGCGCATGCAGCAGGTGCTGCGCAATCTGCTGTCCAACGCGGTCAAGTTCACCCCCAAGGGCGAGGTCCGGCTGGAGGTGACCCACGCGCCGCTCGACGTCCCGTTCGTGGACGAGACGCTGAAGGGCTCCGACAACATCCTCGCCTTCAATGTGGTGGACACGGGCATCGGCATCGCGCCCGACAAGCTGGAGGTCATCTTCGAGGCGTTCCGCCAGGCCGACGGCACCACCAGCCGCAAGTACGGCGGGACCGGCCTCGGCCTGTCGATCTGCCGCGAGATCGCCCGCCTGCTCGGCGGCGAGATCCACGTGGACAGCACCCCCGGCGAGGGCAGCACGTTCACCCTCTACCTGCCGATGGCCTATTCGGGGCCCTTGGCAGCACGCGACGGCGGAGCCACCACGACCATGTCGATCGCGTCCCACACCGTGCATGGGAACGGCGGCGCCCCCCAATTGCACAACGAGGACGTCCTGCCGGAGCTCGCGCCGCCCACCGACCTGCCGATCCCGCAGCTCTCGCCCCTCTCGGACGGCCAGGACTGGCAGGGCGACGACCCGCTGACGGGTGCGAAGATCCTCATCGTGGACGACGACATCCGCAACGTCTTCGCGCTCACCAGCGTCCTGGAGCGGTACGGCTCGACCGTCGTCTACGCCGAGAACGGCCGCGAGGGCATCGAGCAGCTCGAACGCAACGAGGACGTGGCCCTCGTCCTGATGGACATCATGATGCCGGAGATGGACGGCTGGGCGACGACCTCGGCGATCCGGAAGATGCCGCAGTTCGCGGACCTGCCGATCATCGCGCTGACGGCCAAGGTCATGCGCGGCGACCGCGAGAAGAGCATCGCCTCCGGCGCGTCCGACTACGTGCCCAAGCCGGTCGACGTCGACCGGCTGCTCGAACGGCTCCGCGGCTGGCTCATCCGCGGGCGCGTCACCACCGCAGAAAGGTCGGAGCTCATGAGACCCGACATCCGGGAAGGGGCATGATCGATGCCTGACCGCGCCAAGATCCTCCTGGTCGACGACCGCGAGGAGAATCTGATCGCGCTCGAGGCAATCCTCAGCTCGCTGGACCTGGTGCCCGTACGGGCCCGGTCCGGCGAGGAGGCGCTGAAGGCTCTGCTGTCCACCGAGTTCGCGCTCATCCTCCTCGACGTGCGCATGCCCGGCATGGACGGCTTCGAGACGGCCGCCCACATAAAGCGGAGAGAGCGCACCCGCAACATCCCGATCATCTTCCTGACCGTGGTGGACAGCGCCCCCGACTACGCCTTCCGGGGATACGCCGCGGGCGCGGTCGACTACCTCACCAAGCCCTTCGACCCATGGGTCCTGCGGGCCAAGGTCGCCGTCTTCGTCGAGCTCTACAACATGAACCGGCGGCTCACCGAGCAGGCCGCGCTGCTCCGCGAACGCCTGTCGGGCGAGCTGCCGAACGGCGCCGGGACCGACCAGGCGGCCGTCCTCCCGGAGCTCTCCCGCCGGATCACCGCCGTCGAGGACGAGCTGACGAGAGTGCGCGAGGTCGTGCAGAAGAACGGCGACTCGACCGTTTCCGGTCCGCTCTCCGACCTCAGCGAGCGCGTCGCCCACCTCCGAGCCGGCTTCGACGCCCTCACGTAGTTCGACCTCACCACCGGCGGGGCAATCAAACGCAGCTCAGCGCCGCGCCCGTTCCCTGCTCATTCGCCTCGCTCCGCTCGGCGGGAACGGGCGCCCTTTAGGCGGCATGGTCGTGCCGGAGGCGCGCAATGGGGACAGCCCTCGTCGCTCGGGGTCGCTCGTACCTCGCTCCCCACTCGACTCCTCAGTCCAGCTCAGCGCCGCGCCCGTTCCAGGGCGTCCCAGAAGCCGCGGCGGAGGGCGTGACGGACCTCGTCGTGGAGGAGGAAGTCGATCGGCAGCGAGGAGCCCTGGAGGAGGCGTGCCTCAAGGTCGGAGGGCATCCTGGGCTTGCGGGCGAGGACGGCCTCCAGCCACAGGGCGGGGGCGTCACGGGCGACCGAGTCGCCGAAGTCGTGGCCTTCCTTGTGCGCCGCCTTCACCGCTTCGGCGAGCGTGGTGGTGCCACCGTTCTGCGTGGGCACGGGAGCGGGCTGCGGCCCCGTGTAAGGCCCGAGCTGCGACGGCGAGTAGCTCCCCGTGTTGGCCGAATACTGGTTCGGCGGCTGAGCCGGCGGCGGCGGAGACTGGACCACCGGCGGCGGGGCGGGGGCCGGAGGGGAAGGCGGAGCCGGCTGCGGCGGGAGCTGGGGTTCGACGGTGTACTGCGGATAGGCGGGCGGTGACGGAAGCGCCGGCGGAGCGGGCCGCGCGTGGGAGGACGACCGGCCGCCGCCCTGCGACCCGTTGACGAGCGGCACCACACCGTTGCCACGGGAAGGACCGCCGTCGGCCGGCTGCTGGTGCTGGCCGTTCCGCCCGGATGGCTGGTGCTGGCCGTTCGGGTGACCACTGTCGCCGCCGGCGACCAGGTTGACGTGGGGCCGGAGGTGGCCGGCGCCGATCTCGATGAGGTCGTCGCACTCCTGGCGGAGCGTCCGTGAGACCGCCCAGCTTCCGTCGGCCGAAATATGGATGACGGTCACCCGGATGCCGAGATCCTGCGCGTCGCTGACCACCTGCGCCAAGTCCTCGTCGCCGCTGACCACGACCGCGTCGCAGACGGCGTTGTTGCGGGCCAGCGTCATCAGGTCGCGGTGCACCTGGGCGTCCACACCCTCACGGCGGCCGGGCCGGATGCGGGCCAGGCGGAGCTTGAGGCCGGGGATGTCGGCGAGCACGTCGTGCTCCGGGGTGCGGCGGCCCTCCACCGTCGCCTCGTACCAGTAGCAGCGCAGCAGCGGCAGCCCGGTACGCTCCCGTGAGAGGTTCGTGAGGAGTTGCAGCAGCCCGGGATAGTCCCAGGCGACGGCTTCGCGATGGCGGGTCCCATGCACGGCCATCGCGCCGTCAGCCAGCAAATAGCCGGCGTCAACGAACAGCGCGCACCGATCCACCCGACACCGCCCTTCCTACGTGGCTCTCTCAGGGTAATCAAGCGGGTGATCGCGCGAGGGTGAATCCCGGCGATTCAGCCCTCCGCCACATCTGTGCGTCCGCGCCCTGACGTTGGAGCGTTCACGCAGACCGTACCAGTTTGTCCGGGTCTTGCCTTCCCTCAGTTTCGTTATGACCACGAGTGCGCGCTGACCGCCGCGACCCCGAACAGAAGCGTGTTGTCCCTGGTCGTGAGCCGCAGGACGGGGTGGCGGCCGAGCACGGTGTGGAAGGTCCCCACGGCCACTCCGGCGGCGTATCCGGCGACCCCGCCTCCCCCATGGGAGAGCGTGACGGATCCGCCCGTGGCGCCGTTCCAGAGGACGAGGTCGATCCTGGCCGGCGCGGCCGAGAGGCCGTCGAGCGGCACCTTCAGCGGCCCCTTGCCGCCGTCGACCACCGTGGCCATGTCCAGCACCGCGGCCCTGCCGTACGGCTGACGCCCGCCGCTGAGCATCACGACCAGGCTCCAGCCGGCGTGCTGCGACTCTCCCCAGCGCATCGACGGGTCGGCGGCCCACCAGCGGCCGCCGCCCGCCGTACCGGCCAGCGAGGTGACGTCGGCGAACGCCTGGTAACCGGCGCCGGTGGGCAGATCCCGCCGGACGACCTCGGCCGCGTGGACGGTCATGTAGCGCCGGGAGCCGGGAGCCTTCACCCGGATGTCGCCCGCGGGGATCGCGCTCCGGCCGGTGGCGGACCAGTAGAGGCCCGCCCACAGCACCCTGCTCCCCGCGGGCAGGTCAAGGCGGGCGCAGCTGGAGCTGCGGGTGGAGGGGTCGCCGTCGAGGTCCACAGGGACGGCCAGCACAGAGCCAATGGACCCCGTGCCGCCAGATCCCGAGCCACCGGACCCCGAGCCACCGGGGGCGCAGGCGGGCGGCTTCGACGACTCCGATGAGGTGAGCAACGTGTTGCCGGCGGCCCGGGTGGTCACCCGCCCATCGGCGGCGAACCGGGCCGCCGCGCCGGAGGCGCGCACGCCCGCGGCCGACCTCGCCGCCACCCGGAGGCCGCCCGACCAGACGCGCAGCGCGAGCTCCCTCCCAGTGGGAGCGTCGCCGGCCACGTCGACCCGCAGGAAGACGGTGGTCGCCTGGCCTGGAGCCAGCGCGCCGTGGCCGCACCGCACGTCTCTCCCAGCCGTACGGCAGGCCCAGCCGTCCACCGTGCCGACGCCGACGGCTGGGCGCGAGCCATTCCCTGGGCCGTTCCCTGAGAGCGTGACTCCCGGGGGGAGGGCGACGGCGGCCTCCACGTCGCGGCTCGGGGCCGCGCCCGTGTTGCGGAGCCGTACGCCGATGATGCCGGGCCTGGCCCGCACCAGAGCGCCGACCGGGTCGATGGTCGCGGCCAGGGCGGGTCTTCCCGCGGCGGGCTCCGGCCGCCGGACCGGCAGCCGGGTGACCTCCGGAGACGTCTCGCGCGGCTTGGCGAGGGCCTCGCGCGGCTCCACAGGGTACGGCCGCCGCGCCCTCGGCCTCTGTTCGGCGGGCGCCCGGCCGGGGTGATAGGGGCGCGGGTGATCGGGGCGCGGGTGATCGGTCTCCCGACGGGGCGACGAGGGCGTCCCGGACGTCCGTGGAGCGCTGGCCCCCGGCGTGGGCGTGCGGAGCGCACCGGCTCCCGGGGGGAGCCCCGGCTTCTCGTCGGCGATGGGGTCGGCCACGACGATGAACGCCGCGCCGGCGAGAGTGGCGACGGCGGCGCCCGCCAGAACGGCCCGATGCGCGGTGGGCACGCGGCGGAACAGGGCGGCCACGCCGTACAACGGAGTGCCGGCGCCTTCATTCGCCCTGGCCAGCTCCGCGAGGTAGTCGTCCACGGCCGGACCCGCGACGAGCTGGCCGACGATGACCCGCAGCCCCTGCGGCACGTCCGCGAGCTCGAGGAAGACGGCCCGGCAGTCGATGCACTCGGCGACGTGCTCGTCCACCGCTTGGGCGTCGCGCCTGGCGAGCGCGCCCTCGACGTGCTGGGCGATCTTCGGCAGGATCGGGCGGCACTCGTCACGCGGTTCGCCCTCCCTGTGGAGCTGGAGGTACGCCTGGCGGAGCCCCTCACGCGCCCGCTCGGCCAGCGCCGTGACGCCGCTCGACGACAGGCCGAGGAGCGGAACCATCTCGGCCGGCCTGGCGCTCTCGATCTCGCAATGCCACAGCACCATCCGCCAGCGCTCGGGGAGCGAGAGGTACGCCCTGGCGAGGAGCGTCCGCTCCAGCCCGGTCAGCTCCGGGTCGACGTAGACGGCCCCCGGGTCCGCCAGGTCGACCTCGCCGACGGCGAGGTAGCGGCGGAGCGCCGTCAGCAGGTAGGGGCGGAAGGCGGACACGGGGCCGCCGCCGCGCCGGATGAGGTCGAGGATCTTGGCGAACGTCTCCACGAGGACGTCCTCGACCTCCTCGTCCCCCTCGACGAGCTGGCGGGCGAGCGACCGGGCCGCGACGGCGTGGCGCTGGTAGAGCATCCCGTAGGCCGAGGTGTTGCCCCCTCTGACGGCCTCGAGCAGTTCCACATCGGTTTGCCGAGCTGTACTCATCGCGACCTCTCGATTACGTAGAGTTGCAAGGCCATTAATTCCGCACCCGGCGTCATGGTTAAACCGCAGGCGGGGCTTTACCTGCGGCAGCCGTACGCTGAGCACCATGAGTGACCGCGAGAAGCTGCTGGACGAGATCAAGAACAAGGGGGTCGTGCACGGCCGGGTCGTGCTCTCCTCGGGCAAGGAGGCCGACTGGTACGTGGACCTGCGCCGGATCACGCTGGACGGCGTGGCCGCCCCCCTGGTGGGCCGGGTGATGCTGGACCTGACCGAGGACCTGGACTACGAGGCCGTGGGCGGGCTGACGCTGGGCGCCGACCCTGTGGCGACCGCGATGCTGCACGCCGCGGCGGCGCGCGGACGTGTCCTCGACGCGTTCGTGGTGCGGAAGGCGGGCAAAGCGCACGGCCTTCAGCGCAGGGTCGAGGGGCCGGACGTCGCGGGACGACGGGTGCTCGCGGTCGAGGACACGACCACCACGGGCGGCTCGGTGCTGACCGCCGTCGAGGCGCTGCGGGAGGCCGGGGCCGAGGTCGTGGGGATCGCCACGATCGTGCACCGCGGCGGCGACGAGAACCTGGCCGCCACGGGCCTGCCGTACAGGTCGGCCTACAGCCTCACTGACCTGGGGCTCTCTTGACGGAGAACGTCTGACGTTCGCCGGGTTGCCCGGCCGGCCTGGGCTTGCCGTTCTCGAGCACCTGGACCGTGCCCGCGTCGTCGAGGACCACGTCGAGCTCCGGCTCGAAGTAGGACGCCTGCTCCCCTCGACTCAGGTCGCGGTCCATCAGCACGTCACCGCCGGGCACCCGGACGAAGACGGGGCATATGTCGGCCTGGCAGATGAACTGGACGGTCGGCACCCGGGTGCCGGAGGGCTGCGCCGTGTTTCCCGGGCTACCCGTGGCCGGTGGGGCGGCCGGGGCCGCCGGGGCGCTCGCGGACGCGCCGGGGGTGGGGGCGACCTCCGTCCCGAGGGACGTGAACAGCGCCTTCGCGCCCACCACGACGAGGGCGAGCAGCAGCAGGACCGCCAAGCCGACGAGTGCCAGCCTGGCGATGCCCAGCGGGTCAGACCTGTGGCGTCCCACACTGGGGAGATTAGCGGGTGGAAGCGGTCTCAGAAGCCGGCATGAGATCGCCGGACACAAGCGGTCTCAGTACCGGCGGCTCACGAGGGACTAACGAGGGGCGTGGTGACGGCCCTTGGGTGCGGGGACGGCGGCGCGGCGGTTCTTGAGCACCTCGCGGACGATGGGGATGACCGAGAGCAGCACGACGACGAAGACGCCGGGGAGGATGTACTTGTCGATCCCCTCGACCTTGCTGCCGAGGAAGTAGCCAAGGAGCAGCAGGGCCTCGACCCAGGCGACGCCCCCGACGACGTTCCAGGCGAAGAACTTGCGCGCGTCCATCTCCAGGACGCCCGCGACGGGGTTCATGAACGTGCGGACGATCGGCATGAACCGCGCGGCCACGACGGCCTTCGCGGGGCCGAACTTCTCGAAGTAGTGCTCGGCCTTGTCGACGTGCTCCTTCTTGAACAACCGCGAATCGGGCTTGTCGAAGAGCCTCCGGCCGAACCTCGCCCCCAGGAAATGGCCGAGCTGGGCCCCGGCGACCGCCGCCACGGGCGCGAAGACCAGCAGAGCCGGGAGCGACAGCGGCGCGATCCCGAACCCCTGGGCCGCGGCGGCGGTGCTGAAGATGCCGGCCGTGACCAGCAGCGAGTCACCGGGCAGGAAGAACCCGACAAGCAGCCCCGTCTCGGCGAATACGATGGCGATAACACCGATCGTCGCGAAGGCACCGAGCATGCCCAGCCACCACTTGGGGTCAAGAAGGTCCAAGAGCACGTCCACGGTGTGAGCCTACCTGTCCCATATGAGACGAGACTGAGAAGCCACAGGCGCTTTCGGGAAATACACGGTGTGAATTGACCGGAGCCTCCGCGCTTCCCTGATCGGCCTGGCCTTCGGGATACTGGCCAGCGCCGGTTACCGTCCGAGAAGGAGATGACTTCCGATGCCTATCGCGACTCCAGAGGTCTACGCCGAGATGTTCGACCGCGCCAAAGCGGGCGGCTTCGCCTATCCGGCGATCAACGTGACCTCGTCGCAGACCTTGCACGCGGCCCTTCGTGGCTTCGCGGAGGCGGAGAGTGACGGGATCATCCAGGTGTCCACCGGTGGTGCGGAGTTCCTCTCCGGCACGACGGTGAAGGACATGGTGACCGGGTCGGTCGCCCTGGCCGAGTTCGCCCGGGCGGTCGCCGACAAGTACCCCGTCACCGTGGGCCTGCACACCGACCACTGCCCGAAGGACAAGCTGGACGGTTTCGTGCGCCCGCTGCTGGAGATCTCGCGTGAGCGGGTCGCGCGCGGCCTGGACCCGCTGTTCCAGTCCCACATGTGGGACGGCTCCGCCGTACCGCTGCAGGAGAACCTGCACATCGCGGCCGAGCTCCTGGAGAAGGCGGCCGAGGCGCGGGTGATCCTCGAGGTCGAGATCGGCGTCGTCGGCGGCGAGGAGGACGGCGTCGTCGGCGAGATCAACGAGAAGCTGTACACCACGCCGGAGGACGCCCTGGCGACCGCCGAGGCACTGGGCCTGGGCGAGCGCGGCCGCTACCTGCTGGCGGCGACGTTCGGCAACGTCCACGGCGTCTACAAGCCGGGCCACGTCAAGCTCCGCCCGAGCGTGCTCAAGGAGATCCAGGAGGCGGTCGCCGCCAAGTACGGCAAGGACAAGCCGTTCTCCCTGGTCTTCCACGGCGGCTCCGGCTCGGAGCTGGAGGAGATCCACGAGGCGATCTCCTACGGCGTGGTGAAGATGAACATCGACACCGACACGCAGTACGCCTTCACCCGGCCCATCGTGGACCACATCTTCAAGAACTACGACGGCGTGCTCAAGGTCGACGGCGACGTCGGCAACAAGAAGGCCTACGACCCCCGTTCGTACGGCAAGAGCGCCGAGGCGGGGATGGCCAAGCGCATCACCGAGGCCTGCCAGCAGCTCAAGTCCGCGGGCACCAAGATCAAGTAGTCAGGGGAACGGAAGGCCGATCGCCGTATCGGCCTTCCGTTTTCGTGTGACCGATCATTACCGTTTGGGCCCTCAACAGGTAAGACTGTGTCCCATGGAAACGCACGAGAACCTCCTGTCCGGGCCGCCGCCCACCCTCCTGCCGGACAACACCGAGGCGCGAGAGTTGCTCCAGGCAGGCGCCAAGGCGGCCGACGTGGCCGCGCGCTTCCCCGCTTACCCGGCTGCCTGGGCCATCCTGGCCGACGACTCCTTCGCCTCGGGCCACGCCGTGACGTCGTACGCGTTCGCGCGCACCGGATACCACCGGGGGCTCGACCAGCTCCGCCGCGCCGGATGGAAGGGCCACGGCCCGATCCCGTGGGAGCACGAGCCGAACAGGGGGTTCCTGCGCTGCCTGTACGCGCTGGGCCGGGCCGCCCAGGCCATCGGCGAGAAGGACGAGGCCGAGCGCTGCGCCCAGTTCCTGCGTGACAGCAGCCAGGCGGCCGCCGACGCCCTCGCCAACGGCGAGTAGCCGCACGTGGGCGGCTCCTTTCACGAAGGGGCCGCCCGATGAGGCGTCGAAATCAGCGCCCGGACATCCCATGTACCGGAACGCTCAGGTAGTCTCTGTTTGCAAGAGGCCCCTGTCGCGCTTGCGTCAGGGGTTTTCGTTTTGTGCGCGGGAGTAAGACCATGCCGGCTGTCGTTCTCGTGGGCGCCCAATGGGGCGATGAGGGCAAGGGTAAGGCCACCGACCTGCTGGGCGGCGACGTTCACTACGTCGTCCGCTACCAGGGTGGCAACAACGCGGGCCACACCGTGGTCATCGGGGACCAGAAGTACGCGCTGCATCTGCTGCCGACAGGGGTGCTGTCCCCTGAGGTGGTGCCGGTCATCGGCAACGGCGTCGTGATCGACCCCGGTGTGCTCCTGAGCGAGATCGACGGGCTCGCCGAGCGCGGGATCAACTGCGACCGCCTGCTGATCTCGGCGAGCGCGCATTTGATCATGCCGCACCACAAGGCCATCGACAAGGTCAGCGAGCGCTACCTCGGCAAGGCCAAGATCGGCACGACCGGGCGGGGCATCGGGCCCGCCTACGGCGACAAGATCTACCGAATGGGGGTCCGCGTCCAGGACCTGCTCGACCCGGGGATCCTCAAGGAGAAGATCGAGGTCGCGCTCACCGAGAAGAACCAGATCCTCACCAAGATCTACAACCGCCGCGGTCTCGACCCGGTGAAGGTCCTGGACGAGTACCTGGCCTACGCGGAGCGGCTGCGCCCGCACATCGCCGACACCTCGCTCGTGCTGAGCAAGGCGCTCGACGAGGACAAGGTGGTGCTGCTCGAGGGCGGCCAGGGCACGCTCCTCGACATCGACCACGGGACGTACCCGTTCGTCACGTCCAGCTCCCCCACCTCGGGCGGCGCCTGCGCCGGATCCGGCATCCCGCCGACCCGGCTCACCCGGATCATCGGCATCCTCAAGGCGTACACGACCCGCGTCGGCTCCGGCCCCTTCCCGACCGAGCTTCTCGACGAGCAGGGCGAGTGGCTGCGCCAGACCGGGCACGAGTTCGGCACGACCACCGGCCGCAACCGCCGCTGCGGCTGGTTCGACGCCGTCATCGCGCGGTACGCCACGCGGATCAACGGGGTCACCGACTTCTTCCTGACCAAGCTCGACGTGCTGTCGGGACTGGAGCGGATCCCGGTGTGCGTGGCCTACGACGTGGATGGCGTGCGCCACGACGAGATCCCGATGACCCAGACCGAGTTCCACCACGCCAAGCCGATCTACGAGGAGTTTCCCGGCTGGCAGGAGGACATCACCGGCGCCAAGACGTTCGAGGACCTGCCGCCCAACGCGCAGTCCTACGTCAAGGCGCTGGAGGAGATGAGCGGGGCCCCGATCTCCGCCATCGGCGTCGGCCCCGGCCGCACCCAGACCCTCCAGCTCCGCTCTCTGATCTGATATCCGGACGGCTGTGCCGTACGGCATGGTTTGCGGGCATCCACGCGAGAATCGGGGGATGCCGGGTGGGGAGCAGGCGAGACAGTAGGGTACGCCGTTGTGCACGGATACGTTGAGCTACACGGTCACCGGGGAGCGCGCGGGCTGAGGCCCGAGAACACGCTTCCCGGCCTGGCCTTCGCGCTGGAGCTCGGGGTCGACGCGCTGGAGTTCGACGTCGCCATGTCGGCCGACGGGGAGCTCGTGCTCACCCACGACCTCATCGTCTCGCCGGTGACCAGCGCCGACACGGGCACCGCGGAGCCCGGGGACCCGATGTTCCCCTACGTGGGCAAGCCGATCATGGGACTCACCCTCCCGCAGCTTCGCACGCTCGACGTCGGCGTACGGCTCCCGCAGCGCCCCGACGACGTGTTCGCGCTCACCCAGGTGCCGCTTCCGGACACCCGGATGCCGACGCTCGGCGCGGTGCTCGGCCTGATCGACGCCCTGGGCGCCGACCGCGTCCGGCTCAACGTGGAGCTGAAGTCCGACCCGACCCGTCCCGACCTGTCGGCCGACCCGCGCAGGTTCACCGAGCTCGTCGTGAAGGAGCTGGACCGGCACGACCGGCTGTCGAGGGCCGCGATCCTCAGCTTCGACTGGCGCATCCTGGAGATCGCCAAGCCGCTGATCGCCGAGCGGTACGCCCTGATCGAGCGGGACACGATGACGCCGGCCTGGATGAACGGGCTGGACCTAGCTGACTTCGGGGCCGACTTCGGGGCCGACTTCGGGGCCGACTTCGGGGCCGACTTCGGGGCCGGCATCCCGGCGGCGGCCAGGGCGGCCGGAGCCACGACGCTGTCGCCCGACCGGGAGCTCGTCGACGAGACGCTGATGACCGGCGCGTCCCGCGTCGGCCTGCCCGTCGCCGTGTGGACGGTCAACGACCCCGAGGAGGCCGCCCGGCTGATCGACATGGGAGTGTCCGGGATCGTCACCGACTACCCGGACCGGATGCGCCGCCTCTGGCAATCCCGCGGCCTCCCCCTCCCCGCACCGGTCACCCCCCTTCGCCCCGTCGACGCCTGACCGTCACGGAGAGAGCGAAAGGGCTCCGGAGGGGCAGAGCTGGACGGCGCGGCGGACGGCCGCCTCGCGGGCGCCTGGCGGCTCGGGATCCAGCAGCACGACCGTGC
Source organism: Planotetraspora sp. GP83 (assembly GCF_041262585.1). Taxonomy (NCBI): domain Bacteria; kingdom Bacillati; phylum Actinomycetota; class Actinomycetes; order Streptosporangiales; family Streptosporangiaceae; genus Planotetraspora; species Planotetraspora sp. GP83. The sequence goes on from NZ_JBGCBZ010000027.1 coordinate 68,027, forward strand.
CGTCGTCCTCGCTCTGGTCGAAGACCTCCGGCACGCTCAGCGCGCACATCCCCGCGCCGACACAGCGGCCGGTGTCCGCGTGGATCTTCATGGCCTCACCTCCCTACCAGGTGACCGGCAGCCGGTGCACCCCGTAGATGGACATGTCGCTGCGCATCGGGACCTCCTCGGCCGGTACGGCGAGGCGCAGCCCGGGGAAGCGGCGCAGCAGAGCCGGGTACGCGACGCGCATCTCGGTCCTGGCGAGCTGCTGTCCCAGGCATTGGTGGATGCCGTGGCCGAAGGTCAGGTGGCCGTGGGCCGACCGGGTGACGTCGAGGGTCTCGGCATCGGCGAACCGCTCCGGGTCGCGGTTGGCGGCGGGCAGCGAGAGCGTCACCGACTCCCCCGCCCTGATGAGGTGACCGTCCAGCTCGACGTCCTCCAGCGCGGTCCGCACGGGGCCGATGTGGATGATCGTGAGGTAGCGCAGCAGCTCCTCGACGGCGTCCTCCACCACAGCGGGTTCATCGCGTACGGCGGCGAGCTGGGCGGGGTTGCGCAGCAGCGCGAACGTGCCGAGCGCCAGCATGTTCGCGGTCGTCTCATGACCGGCGATGAGGAGGAGCAGCGCCATGCCGGTGACCTCCTCGCCGGTCAGCTCGCCGCCGGACACGAGGCCGCTGAGGAGGTCGTCGGCCGGCTCCGCGCGCTTGCGCCGCACGAGGTCCTGGAGGTAGGTCAGGAGGTCGGCCATGGCCGAGACCACCTGGTCGGACGTCGATTCGAGGTTCAGCATCACCGCGGAGTCCCGCTGGAACCGCACCCGGTCGTCGTACGGCACGCCGAGCAGCTCGCAGATCACCAGCGAGGGAATGGGCAGGGAGAACGACTGGACGAGGTCGATGGGGCCTCCCTCGCGCTCCATGGCGTCGAGGCGGCCATTGGTGATCTCCTCGATCCTCGGCTCCAGCTGCTTCATCCGGCGGACGGTGAACTGGCCGGTGAGCAGCCGCCGGTGGCGGGTGTGCGCGGGCGGGTCCATCCGGAGGAAGAATCCCGGCGGCACCCGAAGGCCCTGGAACTGGGCTATCCGCTGGGGGATCGGCGGGTGGAGGAGCTCGGGGCGGGTGCTGAAACGGGAGTCGGCGAGGACGGCGCGGGCCGCGGCGTACCCGGTCACCAGCCAGCCTTCGTGTCCGTCCGGGTACGCCATGCGGCAGATGGGGGCTTCGGCTCGCAGCGATCTCAGCTCGTCCGGCGGGTCGAAGGGGCGCTCACGAACGATGGGATACGTCACCAGACCGGGCATCGCCTCTGTCATGACACGCTCCTTGCCGAGTTGTCAGCTCCCTCCACATAACAGCATCAATTGCATATTTGCACCCACCCGCGGTGAGATCGCCGTACGGAATCGAGCAGCGAAAGGTCAGAGCCAGCCGTTGCGGCGGAAGGCCCGGTGGAGAAGCGTGCAGGCGACGACCATGACGCAGATGACGAGCGGATATCCGTAGACGGCCTTCAGCTCGGGCATGTGCTCGAAGTTCATGCCGTAGACGCCCGCGATCATCGTGGGGACCGAGATGATCGCCACCCAGGAGGAGATCTTCCGCATGTCCTCGTTGGCCAGCGCGTTCGAACGGGCCAGGGCGGCCTGCAGGATCGAGTCCGACAGCTCGTTGGAGGCCTGGACCTGCTCGCACACCCGGGAGAGGTGGTCGCCGACGTCGCGGAAGTACTCCCGCATGTCGGACGGGATCATGCGGCGCTGGGGAAGCGCGTTGAACGGCGTCTGCAGGGGACCGACGGCCCGCTTGAGCTCCAGCATCTCCCGCTTGAGCTGGTAGATCCTGTTGATGTCGCGGGAGCTGACCTCGGCGAAGACGGCCGCCTCGACCTCTTCGAGCTCGGCCTGCATCAGGTCGGCGACGTGGAGGTACTTGTCGACGACGTGGTCGGCGATCGCGTGGAGCACGCCGGTCGGCCCGCGGCTCAACAGCTTGGGCTTGTCCTCCAGCTTCTCGCGCACGTCGGCCAGCGGGCAGTGCCTGCCGTGCCGTACGGTCACGACGAAGTCGGGCCCGACGAACACCATGATCTCGCCGGTACCGATGATCTCGCTGCTGGCGGTCAGCACCTCGTGGTCGAGGAAGGCCACGGTCTTGAGGACGACGAACAGCGAGTCGCCGTACCTCTCGACCTTGGGCCGCTGGTGCGCCTTGATGGCGTCCTCGACGGCCAGGGGGTGCAGGCCGAAGACCTCGGCGAGCCACTCGACCTCGGGGGCGGCGGGCTCGTGCAGGCCGACCCACACGTAGGCGTCGGGAACCGGGCTGTCGTTGTTGTGCTCACGGACGAGGCTGACCGCCTCGGGGATGCCGCCGGCGGCGACCTTCTTGCCGCCGATGTACGCGCCGAACTCGACGAGGGAGTTGCTCGGCGGGACGCACTGACCGTCCAGTGTGGCCGTCACGGGTGCGCTGAGGCGAGTGGGGAGAACGCGGCTGTGCTTGGTGATGCGGGGGAACAGCGTTGAGGAGCGCATGGCGGTCCCTTCCCGCCCGAGCCGGCACGCTCCACGCGCGACGTGATGTCACCCCTTTATGCAGGCGTGAGCTGCCCCTCGGGCTCAGTTGTGAAGTGGTCGGGAGTGCGCACGACGTACGTGCGCGAGCACGTACTGACGGGATCACCAGAATTCATCCCGGACCACCTCCAATCGCCACGAGACGGGACGAAGCCCACCTAATTTACCACATCAGTGTCGAGCCGTCCCTTGAGCCTACCCCTTATCCGTCCTGTTGATCATGTACTTCTCTGTTCCCAATGGGCGCGACAATGGACAGGTGCGCGTTCTTGTCATTGGTTCCGGGGGCCGCGAGCACGCTCTGTGCCGTGCCCTGAGGCTCGACCCGGCCGTTTCCGAGGTCCACTGCGCGCCGGGCAACGCCGGCATCGCGGAGGTGGCCACCCTTCACCCGGTGGTCCCCACCGACGGCGCCGCGGTCTCGGCGCTGGCCGTGCGGCTGGGAGCCGGTCTCGTCGTCGTCGGGCCGGAGGCCCCGCTGGTCGCCGGCGTGGCCGACGCCGTCCGGGCCGAAGGCGTCCCCTGCTTCGGGCCGTCGAAGGAGCCCGCCGCGATCGAGGGGTCCAAGGCCTTCGCCAAGGACGTCATGACGGCCGCCGGGGTGCCCACCGCGCGGGCCTTCACCTGCGTCACGGAGGAGGAGGCCGCCGCCGCCCTCGACGCGTTCGGCCCGCCGTACGTGGTCAAGGACGATGGGCTGGCGGCGGGCAAGGGCGTCGTCGTGACGGGCGACCGCGACGAGGCGCTGGAGCACGCCAGGGCATGTGAGCGGGTCGTCATCGAGGAGTTCCTCGACGGTCCCGAGGTGTCGCTGTTCGCCCTGTGCGACGGGGAGACCGCGGTGCCGCTCCAGCCCGCGCAGGACTTCAAGCGCGCCTACGACGGCGACCGCGGCCCCAACACCGGGGGCATGGGCGCCTACACGCCGCTGACCTGGGCGCCGGAGGATCTCACCGAGCAGGTCATGCGCGAGATCGTGCTGCCGACCGTGGCGGAGCTGGCCAAGCGCGGCATGCCGTACACGGGGGTTCTCTACGCGGGGCTGGCCCTGACGAAGGACGGGCCGCGGGTGATCGAGTTCAACGCCCGGTTCGGCGACCCGGAGACCCAGGTCGTGCTCGACCGGCTGGAGACGCCGCTCGCGGGCCTGCTGCTCGCCTGCGCGACCGGCGAGCTGGCCGCCCACGAGCCCCTGCGCTGGCGCGGCGGCGCGGCGGTGACCGTGGTCGTCGCGGCCGAGAACTACCCCGCGGATCCGGTGAAGGGCGACACCATCGAGGGTCTTCCCGCCAGCGGCGAAGGGCACGTCGAGGGAGGCGTCGAGGGGGCGTACGTCCTGCACGCGGGCACCGCGCTCGACGGCGACCGGCTCGTGTCGAACGGCGGCCGGGTCCTCAACGTGGTCGGCACCGGCGCGGACCTGGCCGAGGCCAGAGCCAGGGCGTACGACGCCCTCGGGCGGATCACGCTGCGCGGCTCCCACCACCGCTCCGACATCGCCCTCGACGCGTCACGCCGCTGAGCGGCAATCGCCGGTGAACCACCCTGCCGCGGACATACGATTGATCAGCGGAGGGGAGGTCTGACATGGCCACGGTCACCCGGCCCAGAGTCGAGCAGACCCGGCCCGGGCAGCTCGTCGAGTGGGCTCAGTCGGGACGGCTGCGTGTCCCCTACTTCCAGCGTTCCTATCGCTGGGAGCGGGACGACGTGGTGAAGCTCTTCGACAGCATCCTGCGTGGCTATCCCATCGGAAACCTCCTCATGTGGCAGCGTCCCGCTGACGCCGCGGTCCTGGAGGTGGGCCCATTGGCGGTCACCGCTCCGCAGGTGCCCGACGCGCTGTGGGTGGTGGATGGCCAGCAGCGGATCACCAGCCTGGTGGGCGCCCTCGCGGCGCCCGCCGACACAGTGGACCCGAGATTCAGAATCTTCTACGACCTCCGGCAGGACACCTTTGTTTCCGCCGGACGGCGGGAGGATGTTCCCGGGCACTGGCTCCCCGTTCCGGTCTCGCTCAGCAATGTGAGCGTCCTGGCCTGGCAGCGTGAACGCTCCTGGCTCACCGATCTGGACATCGCTCGTTGCGACGCCGTGGTCACCTCCATCCGCGACTATTCGATCCCCATGTACGTAGTCGAAGGCGATGACGAGCAGGCCTTGCGAGTGATCTTCGACCGGCTCAACAACTTCGGCCGCCGCCTCACGCAGGCGGAGATCTTCAACGCGCTGCACACCGTGTCCGGCCAGATGGAGCCCTCGGGTCTCGCCGCGCTGGCCGCCAATGTCAAGGGCTTCGGCTTCGGAGAGATCCCCGAGCGCGTTCTCATGCAGTCCGTCCTGGCCATCCGCGGCGGGCGGATCGACCGTGACTTCCGCGGCGAGTTCAGCGATGACACGGATCGGCATGAGGCCTTCAAGAGGACCGAGCACGCGCTGGGAATCGCCATCGACTTCCTCCGGGACGAGGCGGCCATCCCCCATGTGCGGTTGCTGCCGTACATGCTCTTTCTGCCAATTCTGGCCAGGTTCGTCGAACTGTTCGGCCCTCCGGAAGGCCGGGCGGCGGAGTTGCTGCGCCGCTGGGTCTGGCGCGGTTCCGTGCTCGGCGTCGCACCACAGGGAAACACCGTCGCGCTGCGGAAGAACGGCTTGGCGGTCGAGGACGATCCGGTCATGAGCGCGGACCAGCTCCTGCGCCTGCTTCCGCCGGGCGGAGCACCGTGGCGGCCTGCTCTCGGAGCCGTGCGGCTCAATCAGGCCCAGGCGAAGGTGAACCTGCTGGGGATGCTCTCCCGGCGTCCCCGCGTTCTGGTGGCGCCGTTCGGTGCGGAGGACCGGGTCGGCACAGCGGTCGACCCCACCTGGCTCATGGACCAGGGCTGGAATCCGTTGATCCCCATCATGAGTGACGGCGGCGGACTAGAGGAAACCGTAGCCAACAGGCTCGTCCATCCGATGGATGTGGCCGCTTGGGATGTCTTATCGGCCCTGGACGATGTGGACTTCGGCGCCGAGATCCTCGAAAGCCACTTCATCGACAACAGGGGCCTGCGCCTTTACCGCCAGAACGAGCAGGAGAAGTTCGTGGCGTACCGGGCCGTCCTGGTCGAGACCGCGATCGTGGAACACGTCCAGGAGAACGCGCTGTTCACCTTCCCGGACGGCCCCGAGCTGTTCAGGCCGGACTACACCGAATGAGCGCCCAGACGACGGCTCGCGTGCTGCTCGGCGACAGGCCCGTCGGCGTGCTGACCTTGCGGGCGGGCAAGGTCTCGTTCCAGTACACCGATCGTGCCGCGGACCGTCCGGTGTTGGGGCTGGCCTACGAGTACAACCCGCGCAAGCTGGAGACCGGAATCGGCGGCCAGCTTCCGCCGTGGTTCGCCAACCTCCTCCCGGAGAGAGAATCGGGGCTGCGTCGCCTCATCACAGCGCAACTGGGTCTGAAATCGGTCGCCGACTTCTCTCTGCTGGTCCACCTCGGCCAGGACCTCCCGGGAGCCGTCCGCGTCGTCTCCGACGAAGCGGGCATGGAGGACTCCGAGACGGAGCGTGCATGGCGTAGGCCAGGAGCCCGGAAGATGAGCTTCTCCTTGGCCGGAATGCAGGTCAAGCTCTCGATGACCCGGACACTCGAAGGCTTCGTGAACGGGAGCGTCGGCGGCGACTGGATCGTGAAGTTTCCCAGCGACCGCCACGATCTGCTTCCTGAGAACGAACACGCCATGATGACGTGGCTCGCTATGTCCGGTGTCGACGTGCCCGATCATGAGCTGGTGCCCGCGGAGGTGTTGTCGAACATTCCCGAAGGACTGATCGGCGAGGGCGAGAAGGCCTTTGCCATCCAGCGGTTCGACAGGGTCGCGGGGACCCGCGTGCATCAAGAGGATTTCGCACAGATTTTCGGACTTCTCCCCCAGGAGAAAGACCGTGGCCGGGCGGAGGACGTCGGAACGGTGATCCAACGCGAGTCCGGGAGAAGTGCCCCGTGCCCCCCTTCGTCGCCGACCACATCGACACTCGCCTACGGACGCTCCCGCTGGTCCAAGAGGTCGGAGCCGCTGGCAAAATGGCACAGTGAAGCACCTCCACTCCGGCAAGGTCCGCGACCTGTACGAGACCGACGACGGGCTGCTGCTGATGGTGGCCTCGGACCGGATCTCGGCGTTCGACTATGTGCTCGAACCGGGCATCCCCGACAAGGGCGAGATACTCACGCGGCTGTCGCTGTGGTGGTTCGACCAGCTCAAGGACGTCGTCCCCAACCACGTCGTCTCGGCGGACGTGCCCGCGGAGTTCGCCGGGCGGGGGGTGCTGGTCCGCAGGCTGCGGATGGTGCCGGTCGAGTGCGTGGCGCGGGGCTACCTGACGGGGTCCGGGCTCGTCGACTATCGCAGGGAGGGCGTCGTCTCCGGCGTGCCGCTCCCGCCCGGCCTGACCGACGGGTCGCGGCTCCCCGAGCCGATCTTCACGCCCTCGACCAAGGCGCCGATGGGCGAGCACGACGAGCCGATGACCTTCGAGCAGGTGGTCGCTGCGGTGGGGCCCGACGTGGCGGAGCGGCTCAGGAGGATCACGCTCGACGTCTACGCCCGTGGCGCGGAGATCGCCCTCGAGCGCGGCATCATCCTGGCCGACACCAAGATCGAGCTGGGCTGGGACGCCGAGGGTGAGCTGACCCTGGGCGACGAGGTCCTTACGCCGGACTCCTCCCGGTTCTGGCCGCTCGACCTGTGGGAGCCCGGCCACGCGCAGCCATCCTTCGACAAGCAGTACGTCAGGGACTGGCTCCTGTCTCCCGAGTCCGGCTGGGACAGGACGTCCGGCGAGGCCCCGCCGCCGCTTCCCGACGAGATCGTCGAGCGCACGAGAAAGCGCTACGTCGAGGCGTTCGAGCGGCTGACGGGCCGGCCGTTCCGGCGTTAGTCTCAATAGTCACGTAAGTCACACCGGCATCAGAGTTTCGCGGGTCTTCCGTGGGTAGTTCCCCTCGAAACGCCCGGGTTAGCGGCTAGTCTGAGCCGACCGGTCTGGCCGACTGCTTTGGGCCGACCGGTTCGGGCCGACTACTTCGGCTGCCGCCTCGAGCGGGTCCCCACCCTTCCCCCGAAATAGGAGACTCATTCATGGTTCGTTACCGCGTACGCGGTGGCAACGTGCTGCGTGGAACCGCCTTCATCCAGGGCGCGAAGAACGCCGTACTGCCCATGATCGGGGCGGCGCTCCTCGCGGCCGACGGCCGCACGGTGCTGCGCAACGTGCCCGTGATCGAGGATGTGCGCCGAGCCGTCGAGCTGGCGCAGGCCGTCGGCGCGAAGGTGGAGTTCCACGAGACCGAGCGGACGCTGGTCATCGACGCCTCCCGGCTCACCAGCCCCGTCCTCCCGGCGGAGATCGCGCGCCGGTTCCGGGGGTCGGTGCTTTTCGTCCCGGCCCTACTGCACCGGCTGGGCGAGGCCGTCATCGAGGGGGTCGGGGGCTGCAACCTCGGCAGCCGCAACCTGGACTTCCACTACCTTGGCTACAAGCGCCTCGGCGCGATGGTGGACGAGGGCGAGAGCGTCATCCACATCAAGGCGTCCGGGCTCGCCGGCGCCCCGCTCTACCTCGACACGCCGTCGCACACCGGCACTGAGAACCTCATCATGGCCGCGGCGCTCGCCAAGGGCACCACCGTGATCGAGAACGCCGCGCTGGAGCCCGAGGTTCTCGACGTCATCGTCATGCTGTCCCGGATGGGCGCCAGGATCCGCGGAGGCGGCACCGGCTTCATCACCGTCGAGGGCGTCGGCGAACTGACCGCCGTCGAGCACACCGTCATGCCGGACCGGCTCGACGCCGGCGTCTTCGCGATGGCCGCCGCGATCACGGGCGGCGAGGTCAACCTGGTCGGCGCGTCGCTGGAGCACCTCGGTGTGGTCCGGTGGAAGCTGGAGCAGATGGGCGTCGAGTTCGAGACCGACGGGGCGGTCCTCCATGTCCGCCGGGACCGCGGCCTCCGGCCGATCAACGTGATCACCGACACCTACCCCGGCTTCGCGACCGACCTCCAGTCGCCGCTGATGACCGTCGCGTGCCTCGCGGACGGCTCCAGCTACATCCATGAGCGGATCTTCGACGGGCGCTTCGCCCTCGCCGGCGAGCTGAACAAGATGGGCGCCAAGATCGAGGTGGACGGCAGCCGCGCGGTGGTCCACGGCCCCACTCCGCTCCGCGGGACCGAGGTGACCGCCCACGATCTGCGCTCCGGCATCGCGCTCGTGCTGGCCGGTCTGGCGGCGGACGGAGAGACCACGATCGGCTCCGGTTATCTCATCGATCGGGGCCACGCGGCCCTCGCTCAGCGCATGCAGGCCCTCGGCGCGGATGTGGAACGGGAAATTTCCTCTTTGACTGAGGACTGAGTCCGGAAAGCGATTTCCGCCAGGTTGACCAGCGGAAACATTGCATTTCCGGGAACACCTCCCGCACTCCCGAATAGAATTCCGGCAAATCCGGGCGTGACATTACGGCCTTATCAAGCGATCGTTCCAAAGAGAAGCCACAACAACGAGGGCAACGTGGGATGGGACGAACATTGGTCGAGCGCACGGAAGACACTCCGCGCGGGTCGCGCCTGGGCACGGTGACGCCGGATCTCACCATTGGCGTGGTGGGGTCACATGACCTTGTCGAGCGGGTGATGCTCATGGGACACGCGGCGGCCCCGGTGCCCTGCCGGCTGGTCGCGGCAGCCTACCGGGACGAGCAGGAGGCGGCGGACAAGGTGACCCGGCTCGGCCCCGGCGTGGACGCCTGCCTGTTCGCGAGCCCGGTCCCCTTCGAGCTCGCCCGGCGGGCGGGGGTCCTGACGATGCCTGCCACGCACGTGCAGCTCGGCGGGGCCGCGCTGGTCGCGGCGATCGCCCGCGCGGCGCTGGACGACCGCATCGACCCCCGGCGGGTGAGCATCGACGTGCTCAGCCGTCCGGAGATCGACGAGGCGTACTCCGATCTGAATCTCCCCTCGGGCGAGGTCCACAACCGCGACGAGCCGGGCGCCACAGGCACGATCACGGCCTTCCACGAACGGCTGCTACGCCAGGGGGTGACCACCGCCGCGCTGACGTGCGTCCAGGGGGTCGCCGACCGGCTGACCGCCGCCGGGATACCTGCCGTGCCGATCCGGCCTACTTCCGCCGCGGTCCGTACGGCCCTGCACACGGCCGCGCTGCTCGGCGCCCGCCACCGGCTGGAGGAGTCGCAACTCACGGTCGTCCTGGTCGAGGTGCCGACGCTCCGCGAGCCGGTACGGCGGGCCGCGCCCCGCTACTGGCGGGACGAGCTGCGGCTGTCGCTGCACCGCCTGCTGGTCCAGGAGGCCAACCGGATCAACGCGAGCGTGTGGCCGATCGACGACCACAGCTACCTGGTGGTGGCGACGAAGGGCTCGATCGCGGCCGCGACCGACGGGTTCCGGGTGCTGCCGTTCGCCGCCCGCATCCGCGAGGAGCTCGGCCTGGCCGTCGAGGTGGGCGTGGGGATGGGCCGGACCACCCATGACGCCGAGACTCACGCTCGTGGCGCGCTGGCCCGCAGCCAGGGCGGCAAGCAGGCCCAGGGCTTCGCGGTGGACCGGGAGGGCAGGGCCCTGGTGCCGCCGCCCCGGATGCCTCCGCAGTCGAGCGGGCCGGCCAAACCCAAGGGCGTTGAGGTGCTCGCGCGCCTGGCCGCCAAGCTGGAGGGCGGGGACACGGTCGTGGACGCGGAGGGGGCCGGGCGCATGCTCAGCGTCACTCCTCGCACGGCTCGGAGGTTGCTGCGCACGCTGGTCGACGAGGGACTCGCGTGGCCGCTGCCGCCGAACCGGACACCGCAGCCCGGCCGTCCGCGCCAGCTCTACCGGCTCATCGTGGAGAAGCTGAACCGCTGATACCGCTCTCAGAGCCGGGGGCTATTGTCATGGCCCATGGGGAAGAACGGTCGTGACATCCGGGTCTGGCTGGCGCTGGCCGCCGTCTACATCGTGTGGGGCTCGACGTATCTGGGCATCAGGATCGCCATCGAGAGCGTGCCGCCGCTGTTGAGCGGCGGGTTCCGGTTCGTCACGGCCGCGCTGGTGCTCGCCACGGTGCTGGTCGCCCGGAAGGGGGCCACGCCGTACCGCATGACGGTGCGGGAGTTCGGCGGGGCCGCGCTGGTGGGGGTGCTTTTGCTGGCCGCCGGCAACGGCATGGTCGCCGTGGCCGAGCAGCACATCTCCAGCGGCCTTGCCGCGCTGCTCGTCGCCTCGGTGCCGTTATGGCTGGTCATGCTCCGGACCGTCTTCCGCGACCGGCCCCACGCGCTGACGCTGGCGGGCGTGCTCGTCGGCTTCGCCGGAGTGGCCGGGCTCTCCCTGGGCGGCGGCACGTCGTCGGCCACCCTGGGGGTCGCCGTGTTGCTGCTCGGGTCGGTGTCGTGGTCGGTCGGGTCGTTCATCGCGCAGCGGATCCCCATGCCGAAGGACCCGTTCGCCGCGAGCACGGTCGAGATGGCCGTCGGAGGCGCAGTGATGCTGCTCACCGGCCTGGGGATCGGCGAGCGGGTCGACATCGGTGCCGTGACCGGCCGGTCGTGGCTCGCCATGGTCTTCCTGGTGTTCTTCGGGTCGCTCGTGGCGTTCACGTCCTACGTGTGGCTGCTCGGCAACGCGCCGATCTCGCTCGTGTCGACGTACGCCTACGTCAACCCCGTGGTGGCCGTGGTCCTCGGCATGATCGTGCTGGACGAGCGGGTGACCGCGGGCATGCTGCTCGCCGGACTTCTGATCGTGATCGGCGTGGCGCTCGTGATCTCCACCGAACGCCGCAAGCCGGCGCCCTCAGTGGAGGAGCCGGCACTGCGCGAAGTCGGTTCCTAACAGCGGCCGTCAGCTCCTGAACGCCTCGGCCTGAGGGTCTCGGGCTGACGGTCTCGGTCAGTTCTTGAACGCCTCGGCGGCGGCGAGGAAGGTGTCGTTGGACTCCGGGTCGCCGATCGAGACACGGGCGCCCTCCCCGGCGAAGGGCCGCACGGCCACACCCGACCCGGCGCAAAGCTCGGCGAACTCCATCGTGCGCTCGCCGAGGCGCATCCACACGAAGTTGGCCTCGGTCGGCGGCACCGTCCAGCCCTGGGAGAGCAGCGCCTCCCGCACCCGGGTTCGCTCCTTGACCACCGTCTCGACCCGCTCCAGCAGCTCCGCCTCGGCCTGCAGAGACGCCACGGCGGCGACCTGGGCGAGATGGTTGACCGCGAACGGCATCATCGTCTTCCGCACCGCCGCCGCCACCGGCGCGTGGCCGATCAGGTAACCCACCCTCAGCCCCGCCAGGCCGTACGCCTTGGAGAACGTGCGCAGGACGGCGACATTGGGCCGGTCGCGATAGAAGGTCAGCCCGTCCGGCACGTCCTCGTCCCTGACGTATTCCCGGTAGGCCTCATCGAGCACCACGAGCACGTTCTCCGGCACCCGGTCGAGAAAGCGCCCAAGCTCGGCCGTCCGGTTGACCGTGCCCGTCGGGTTGTTCGGGTTGCACACGAAGATCAGGCGCGTCTCCGGCGTGACCGCGTCGGCCATGGCGTCCAGGTCGTGCGTCTCGTCCCTGAGCGGCACCTCGACGGCGACCGCCCCCGCCAGGCTCACGAGCAGCGGGTAGGCCTCGAAGGACCGCCAGGCGTAGAGCACCTCGGCGCCCGGCTCCCCCACAGTCTCCAGGAGCTGCTGCGCCACCGCGACCGACCCCGCGCCCAGCGCGACGTGGTCGTACGGCACGCCGTACCGCTCCGCGAGGGCCCCGGTGAGCTTCACCGACCCCGGATCTGGATAACGGTTGATCTCTACGGCCGCCCGGGTGATCGACTCCACCACCGACGGCAGCGGCTCGTAGGGGCTCTCGTTGGAGGAAAGCTTGAACGAGCGGCCCTCGGGGGAGATCACGGCCTTGCCTGGCTTGTAGGCCGGCATCGTGTCGAGGATCGAGCGGAAACGCGGCATGTCATTACCTTAGGAGATGCCGGGGACGCCCCCGCAACCCGTCGCCGGAGGCGGTTTTCCACCGGCCTATCCGCTGGCTCCTCCCCTGTCTGCTCCCTTGTCTGCTCCCCTGCCTGCGGACATAGCCCGGCGGTTGGCGCGCGCTCGCGCCCGTGCGGCTCAGCCTCGCATGTCCAGCAGCGCCACATGTGCTCGCACGGCCAGCTCGTATGGACACGTACGGCTCAGCGTCGCGAGTGCGGTTTCAGCACCACCTGCCGGGCTCAGCGCCGCCTCGATGAGATGCGCCGCCCGCGCGGTTCTGGATTACCCGGGCCAGCCCCGCCTCCACTCGCGCGAGCCTCGCCCATGCAGTTCAGCGTCGCTTGTGCCCATACAGCTCAGCGTCACCCCTTCAGCGTCACTTTGATGAGGTCGGCCACCCGTCCGGCTCAGCGTCACCTGCACAACCCAACGTCGGTACGGCTCAGCGTCGCCGCCGCCGACGCGGCCGTGGTTCGTGCGCACGTTCAGCGTCGCCGGCGCGGTTCAACAGGGCCGCGCGCGGTGGAGCAAGGCCCCTGCGGCTTGGTCAGGGAGCGTGCGTGGTCAGCGTTGCGCTGTTTTCTGTTCAGGTTCGGAATCTTCCGGCGTAGCGGCCTTTTCTGCCGAGGTGGGTGAGGGTCCAGGTGCCGTCGGGGTTGCGGTGGGTGGTGTAGCGGTCGGGGTGGGCGGCTTTGTCGCGGTTGTGCCAGGGGCAGGCGGGGGCGAGGTCGTCGAGGTTGGTGTCGCTGCCGTTGATCCAGCCTTTGACGTGGTCGATTTCGGTCATGTCGGAGGGGATGGCGCAGCCGTCGCAGTAGCAGGTGGCGTAGCGGGTGGTGAGGGCGTGGCGTTGGGCGGGGGTGGCCAGGCGTACGGCGCGGCCCATGTTCAGGACCTGTCCTTTGGCGTTCACGACCATGCGGACGAGGCGGGAGGTGCGGGCCAGCCGCTGCACGTCGGAGATGGGCAGGAGTTGCCCGGTGGCGATCAGCAGCCCGGGTGCGAGCCGGTCGGGGTGGTGCCCGCACCTGCCACACGCCGCATCCCCCGCCCCCTGGCCCGCAGCGCCGCCAGCGTCCGCACCGGCACCGGCACCTGCGCCGTTACCGGCACCCGCCTCCGCGCTCGTGTCCGCGCTCGTGTCTGTGCCCGCCCCCGCGTCGTTGCCGGGACCCGCGTCCGGGCGCGTGTCCGCACCCGCGTCCGCGCTGGTGTCCGCGCTGGTGTCCGCGCTGGTGTCCGCAGTCCCACGTCCGGTATCTGCCCCGGTGGAACCGGCGCCTACGGTCGTGCCCGCGCTGTGGCACGCGCCGTCGGTACAGCAGGTGGAGCCGTCACCAGGCTGGGCCGTGCCGGGTCGAGCACCACTGGGGTCAGCCGCTTGGGTGGTGAGGTCAGCCTCGGCGGCGGCGGTCGCGGTGGGGTTGTCGCCGGTGGGGTTGTCGGGGGTGATGTCGTCGGGGAGGGATTCGGCCCGGACCAGGACCAGGAGTTCGGTGCTGACCTTCTTGCTCAACAACGCGGCCAGCGCGTCGGCCTGCCGCACCCGCAGCGGCCGGTCGTCGTCCTTGCCCTTCGGGCGGGCGTAAGCGGTCAAAAACTCGCGCAGCCGGGCGCCGGCCTCACGCGGCAACCGGAACTCCCCCTCCACCCCACCCGTGCTGGACGGGCGGACCAGCAGGAACCGCGTCACGTAATCAGCATCCGCCTCATCATCCAGCGTCCCCGGATCCAGCAACTCGCGCAGGTACCGCCCGGCCTTGGAAATCTCCGCCGGGGTGGCATGATCGGCCAGGTCCACCAGAATCGGCTCCACCAGCACGGCCTGCTCATCGGTCAGCCGGGAAGTCACCTGAGTGATCACATCGACCGGCCCCTCAGCCAAAGTCCCGGCCGCGAACCGCCCCCGCACCACCGGCAGCCGGGCCAGCTCCGTCGCCAGCCGGAGCAACCGCGACGCCCCCGCACCGGTCATCCCCGCCGCGCCACACAACCACGTCCCGGTCGAGCCATACCCGACACCCTTGACCTCCCCCGCCACATGCACCCGGCCCACCCGCGCGGCGATCGCCGAGATCAACCGATCCCGCGCGTACAGCAACTCCTCCACCTCAACCAGACACAAGGCGGTGCCGGGAAGGCCGGCCACCGCCAGCCGGGACGCCATCTCCCGCAACTCCGACACCAACACCCCCGACCCCACCGGCTGACCGCCCGACGGCTCACCGCCGGAAGGACCGCTATCAAAAGGGTCACCGTCAGAGGACTCACCGTCGGAGGGCTCACCGCCGGAGGGCTCACCGTCGGAGGGTGCGTCGCTGGAAGGAACACCGTCGGAGGAGGCGCCATCGGAGGTGCCGGCGGAGGTGCCGGCGTCGGGCGAGGACCCGCTGACGAACTGCCGGTACGCCTCGTGCTGCCACGCGCTGCCGTACGCCTCCTCGGCGGGCCGCTGCGGCGGGACGTAGTCGGGGTCCAGCACAGTGCCCTTCAGGACCTCGGGCAGCCCGCGCCTGGAAGCACCCGCCGCACCAAGGGAACCCCACACATCGATCGGTGACCCGGCCATGCAAAGGCACCTCCCCCACGCTCCAGCGGATCTCAACAACTGCCCTCACGCTATCCAGCACCTACGACAAAACCAGGACTTGATCCACGACAAAACCGCAGGTCAGGAGGTTGTCGGAAAGATCTACCTAACGCCACGGGAAGAGATATCCGTCAGGGCCGCGATCACGCATGAGCGGCGAGAAGTCGACCGCGCCCGCGCACCACCCCCGCTCTTAGGGGACACGGAACGCGATGACCGACCGCACCCGGACCACCGGGCGGCGCGGCTGCAGCGCGTACTGGAGCCGCCGCAGACGCTGAGACGACCGTTAATGAGCGCGTGACCACAGATTCGGACGCCCCTGATAGCCCGCACGAAATTAGCCCAACAAAGGATGAAAGAGACAATTCACCATGACTAGTTCGTCGGGTCCGAGGCGGCAGGGATTGGCGTGCTTGAAACGCTCATGTGGAAACTCGCCGTACCCCTTGGCCTTCACTAAGATTCGGCGGCATGTGGCGGAAAGTCAGGATTGTGGTGGCCGGTGTCTGCGCGGCCGGGCTTCTTGTCGTCCCGGCGGCACAGTCAGTGGCGGCACAGTCGATGACAGTCCAGTCGATGGCGGCACGGTCGATGGCGGCACGATCCATAACGGAACGATCCATGGCGGCACGGCCAGTAACGGCACAGTCGGTGACAGCGCAGTCCGTAACGGCGCAGTCGGTGACAGCACGGGCGATGGCGGCGAGCGGCGGGAGTGCCGGCGTCGGGGCTAAACCTGCGACCAAGAAGAAGGCCTACTGCGCCCGCTACAAGTGCATCGCCCTGACCTTCGACGACGGCCCTTGGCCGTACACGCCCGAGCTGTTGGACACGCTGAAGAAGCACGAGGCCAAGGCGACCTTCTTCCTGCTCGGCCGGAAGGTGGCGGTCCGGCCGGAGCTGACGCAGCGGATCGTCGACGAGGGCCATGAGATCGGCAACCACACCTGGGACCACGCGGACCTCACCACGCTGTCCGACCAGGAGGTTCTCACCGAGATCACGAGCACCTCCGACATCATCTCCCAGACCGTGGGCAAGGCGCCGACGATGATGCGGCCGCCGAACGGCGCGACCAACGACCGGATCGGCCAGCTCATGGCCGAGCTCGGCCTGTCGCAGATCCTCTGGACCGGATCGACCCTCGACTGGCAGGCCCGCGACGTCGACGTCATCAGAAAGCGGACGCTCGCGTTGGCCAAGCGCAACGGTGTCATCCTGCTGCACGACATCGTCCCGGAGACGGTCAAGGCCATGCCGGCCGTGCTGACGAAGCTGGAGAAGGAGGACTACCACTTCGTCACGATCACGACGCTGCTACAGGGCCGCGAGCTGCGCGGCGGCGAGATCTACCCGCCCCGGGGGAAGTAGCCGCCGTCGGCGCGGAGCGAACGGTCCAGCGCGGCCCGCAGCCTGGGCTGCAGGGGCGCCTCCACGAACCGGTGCACCGCGTAGGCGACGCCGAGGGCGATCAGCACGATCACCGGGAGTGCCACCCAGTTGCCCAGAGGGCCACGCAGCCAGCCGATGAGCAGGAACCCGACGTGGTGGTGGAAGAGGTAGAGCGGATACGTCAACGCTCCGAGCGTGGTGAGCCATCGCCAGTCGACCCAGTCGAGCGTGCCGAGCGCCACCAGGATCATGACAAGGAAGATGAGGGAGACGACCCCGACCACGAGCGCGGATCCGAGCGCGTCGCCGAACCGCTGCACGGCGGTGGGGGTCTCCTTCAGCGCCTGAATGACGCCCAGCGCCCAGCCCACACCCACGAACAGCCAGGGGAACATCGACCCGCCGAACCGGTGGATGAGGAACAGGGCCATGCCCGCGATGAAGTACGGCGCGCTGAACGGGATGACCACCGCCTGGATCAGGTCCGCGTTCACCCGCTCGGCGATGACCAGGAGGAACAGCCAGCCGCCGAGGAACGCGAGGCAGCGGCGGTAGGTGATGCCGATCGCGACGAAGCACGCGATGACGACATAGAAGACCAGCTCCGGCCATAGCGTCCAGTACACGATCTCCAGGTCGCGGATCCGCAGCCCGTGCTGAAGCATGGTCAGGTTGGCGAGCAGCTCACTGAGGGTGGGCCGGTGGTCGGTGATGAGGCCGGCGACCGCCAGCGCACCGAGGACGAGCACGCTGGCCCAGTACGCCGGATAGAGCCGCGCGATCCGCGAGGAGGCGAACTCGCCGGGCCTGCGCCCCCATGCGCTCATCAGGATCACGAACCCGCTGATGATGAAGAACAGCCGCACGCCGTACACGCCGAACATGGTGACCGCGCTCAGCTTGGGAAAGGCGTGCGTGCTGCCCCAGGCCCGGGTCTCTCCGTAATGGAACAGCACCACCGCGAGCGCCGCGCAGAACCGGAGCAGGTCGAGAACTCGCAGCCGTCGCGAGTCAGGCACTTTGACCGGCGATTCGGAAACGCGGGGGGCCGAATCCAACATGAGCAGGAATATATCGGCAGAGATCGCCAGCAATCGCTAAACGCGCAGCATCGGCGGATGCAGCAGTACGGCGGGGCCGCGGCGGTAGAGCATGGCGGGGCGGCCGCCGTCCCTCGTGGTCGTCCGCCCGATGGGCATGAGGAAGCCCTCGGTCTTGGTGACCTTGCGGTGGAAGTTCCGGGGGTCGAGCGGGCGGCCCCAGACGATCTCGTAGACGCGGCGCAGCTCGGCCACGGTGAACTCGGGCGGGCAGAAGGCCGCGCCGAGCGACGTGTACTCCAGCTTGGCCCGGGCCCGTTCCACGCCGTCGAGCATGATCCGCCGGTGGTCGAACGCCATGTCCGTGAGGGAGGCGACCGGCTGCCAGCTCATGTGGGCCTCGGTGGACGCGGGCAGGTCGGGGGCGAGCCCCAGATAGGCCACGCTGACCACCCGCTGGCGGGGGTCCCGGTCGGGATAGCCGTACGTCTGGAGCTGCTCCAGGTGGACGGGAGCGCCGGGGAGGCCGGCGCGCTCGGCCAGGACGCGGGCCGCGGCGGCGGGCAGGTCCTCCTCAAGCTGGATGAAGCCGCCGGACAGCGCCCACCGGCCCTCGTAGGGCGGCCTGTCGCGCCGCCAGACCAGCGCGCTCAGCTCCTGGGCCCTGACGGTGAGCACGACCAGATCCACGCTGACCGGAATTCGCGGGATCATGATTGGCACGCTACCGGAACGCGGGCCGGTGCTCCGCCTTTCGGGGTGGGGCGGGTCACCCGATGTTGTGGAAGTACACGGGCTCCGTGGCCTTGCGGCCGTCGGAGGAGGTGACCTCGACCCGCACCCAGACGTCCTTGGGCACGGTCGCCCAGTCGACCGGGATCCAGATCTTCTCGGTCCCGGAGGGCAGGCCCTCGATGGGGGCGGGGTCGTGCCAGCCGACCGTCGCGGAGTCGACCACCCGGGGCGTCTCGACGCCGTTCCAGCTCAGCGTGACCTTGGCGTCGCCCAGGTGGTAGCCGCGGATCTCCAGGCCATCCTGGATCTGCCGCTTCTGCCTGACGGCCTCGATGGCGATGGGGCGATCCCAGTCCGCGACGATCTCCTCCGACAGCGACGGCGAGCCGCAGGTGAAGAAGTCGCTCCACATGTAGGAGATGATCTTCGAGACGTACGGCCCGGCCAGGGTCACCTGGGTGTCCAGCCGGGGCTTGTCGGTCCGGCCCCGGGTGCCCTGCCGACCGCAGGGCTCGGAGCCGGAGGGCTCGAAGCCCTCCAGGTTGGCCCAGAGCTGGACGTTGATCCCCTCCTGGGCCAGCTCATCGCGGGCCTGGGCCATCAGCCGGTAGTAGTCGCGGGTCCCGCCGTAGTAGGCCGTGGCGTACGTGCTCTCGCCCACGGTGGGCTTGAGCCGGTCGTCGACGGCCTTGTTCTTCCAGTTGGGCCAGAAGAGGCCGACCTTGCCGGTGCCCCGGCCGTCCTGGGGCGCGATGATCCCGACGCCGGTCTTGGCGAGGGCCTTGAAGCCCTTGGCCACCTGCGCCGGCGTAGAGGTGTACCCGACCCGGCGGCGGGCGTCGATGTACGGGCTGACGAGGATGGGCTTGCCCGGCAGCTCCTGCTCGACGATGAGGTGCTGCTCCTCGTACACCTGCAGGGTCGGCACCTTGGCCGGGTCGGGCCAGTCGCGGATCTGCAGTTCGAAGGGCTGGTAGACCCCGCCCAGCGACTCCCGCCCCTTGAAGCGGTCGCCGTAGTCCTGCAGGATCCGCCGGGTCAGCGTGGTCAGCGTGCCGACGTGCCGCGGGTCGGCCCGGGTCATCTCGGCGGGGTCGCGCGGCGCGAGGGGCAGCGCGGGGAAGACCTTGATGCCGAACCTGTCGCCGAGGCCGAGCAGCTCGCTGAGGCTGTCCTTCGTCCCGGCCGAGACCAGGATGAGGTGGTAGCCGCGTCCCTTGGAGGAGAAGTCGCACGTCGGGTCGTCGGAGCCGTCCTCCGGGGCGAGCAGGCGGAAGAACACCGACGTCCCGATGACGATCTTGTGCTCCATCGTGGGGCAGCGGAAGACACCCGGGCCGTACTGCTCGTCGGTCCGGTAGACGTACGTCCAGGTGATCCTGTTGCCCGGGTTGGCGGCCTTGAGGTCCTTGTCGGCCGCCTGCACGCAGGTGAGCCCGTTCTCCACGCAGACGGCGTAGCGGCCGTCGGGCTTGAGCTCCTTCTGCGGGTCCTTGTCGTCCTGCTTCTCCAGGATCCGGCCGTCGGCGTCCACCTGCCGAGGGGACAGACCGAAGCCGAGCCGTACGACCGTGTCGCCGCCGACCCGGTGGATGGCCTGAAGTTGGCGGCGCCAGGTGCACGGGTCCGAGGTGGGGATGACGAAGTAGCCGCTCACCGGGTACGGCGTGGCCGCCGCCGTCTCGAACGTTCCGCACGGATCGGTGAACGCGCTCGCTGAGGGCTTCGGGGAGGTCGAGGGCTTCACGGAGGTCGAGGGAGTCGCCGGGGAGGTGAGTCCCGCGTTGACCGTGTGGGAGCCGGGCTTCCCGTCCCGCAGAACGATCACGACGGACGCGACACCCGCGAGGATGGCCACGCCCAGGATCAAGGTGAGCCAGCGCACGTTCAGGACACTACCGCCCGTCGTGGAGGGACATTCCGGTTCGGCTGAGCGTCAGTGCTTGACGCCCGCCCAGGCTTCGAGCTGTGTCACGAACCGGCGAGCGGAGTTGGGCCAGTGGTGGTTCGCCCGCGCGGCGGCGTACCCCCGGGCGCCCGTGGCTCGCCGCTCCGCCGTGTTGTCCCTGAGGCCGAGGACTGCCCGCGCCACGGCCCCGGCGTCCTGCCAGGGGACCACCACTCCGCACTGATAACGCTCCACGAGCTCGACGGCCCGCGGTGACGGGGTCGTGATCACCGGGATGCCGTGGGCCATGTACTCGACGATCTTGGTGGGCATGGAGTGGCGGTAGTTGGGCTCGTCGTGGAGCAGGGACAGCCCGGCGAGCGCCCCGTCGAGCCGCTTGAGCGCCTCGTCGTTCGGCATGAAGTCACGCCACTCCAGGACGCCCTGCTCGACCGCGTCGTTGAGGATGGGGCGGGTCCGCGGGTCGGCGTACCCGATCAGCTCGACGGCCACCCGGTGGGGCTGGAGCAGCCGGGCCACCTCGATGGCCTCGTGGACGCCTCTGGCCTCGGAAAGCCAGCCGAGGTAGACCACACGGTCGTCGCCGGGCGGGCTGACGCTGTCGGGCACCCACGTCTCGTTCGGCACGACCAGGTGGGCCTGCTTGAAGCGCCCGGCGTAGGCCGTCTCGGCGAGCAGCAGGTGCAGGTGGCGCTCCGCCGTACCCTCCAGGAGCCGCGCGAGGAACCGCATCGGCGGCCGGAGGAACGAGGGCAGCCACGGCTTGAGCGAGAGCGTCGCGGGGGTGTCCTCGTGGACGTCCCACACGACGGGCGGGCGCCTGCGCACCCCGGCCACCGCGAGCAGCAGCTCGGGGTCGTGGATGAGCGCCAGGTCCACCTTGCCGCGCATGCTCTTGAAAAGCCGGCGCGCGGCCCGCACGGCGGCGAACCGGCGCCGCTCGGCCGCTCTCGGCAGGTCGACCCCGGTCACCCAGGAGCGCGGGACGACCCCGCGCGCGGTGTACGGCGCGGCGTACGTGACCTCATGTCCGGCGTCGACGAGCGCGCGGATCTGCCGGTGCAGGATCCGGGCGTCCTCGGGGTGATGCACCACCGTCATGACGAGCACGTGCACGCGCGGGCCCTTCCTACAGCCGCTCGACGCGATCGCTCGGGGACAGAACGCCCCGAGTGTCCAGCACGAGCCGCGCCCGGTCCTCCACCACGTCGAGATCGAACGCCGAGTGCTGCTGGAGCAGCACGGTCACGTCGGCCTCCGCGACGGCCGTGGCGAGATCGTCCTCGCGGGGGACCGCCGTGCCCTCGACCGACCATTCCTTCACGTACGGGTCGCAGAAGACCAGCTCCGCGCCGAGCTCCAGGAGCGCCTCGGCGACCGGGATGGCAGGCGTCTCACGCTCGTCGGCGATGTCCGGCTTGTAGGTCACGCCGAGCAGCAGCACGCGGGAGCCGTTCACCGGCTTGCGGGCCCGGTTGAGCAGCCGCTGGACGCGGGCGACCACGTACGACGGCATCCGCTCGTTGATCTCCTGGGCCAGCTCGACGAACCGGAACGGGTAGCCGAGCTTGCGGACCGTGTACGACAGGTACGACGGGTCCACGGGGATGCAGTGGCCGCCCACTCCCGGGCCTGGGAGGAACTTCTGGAAGCCGAACGGCTTGGTGGAGGCCGCCTCGATGGCCTCCCACAGGTTCACGCCCAGCTCGTCGCAGAAGATCGCCATCTCGTTGACGAGGGCGATGTTGACGTGGCGGTAGGTGTTCTCCAGCAGCTTGGCCATCTCGGCCTCGCGGGTGCCGCTGACGGGCACGACCCGCTCGACGAACTGCGAGTAGAAGGCCGACGCCCGCTCCTTGCACGCCGTCGTGTAGCCGCCGACGACCTTGGGAGTGTTGCGCAGGCCGAACTTCGAGTTGCCGGGGTCGATCCGCTCCGGCGAGAACGCCAGGTGGAAGTCGGTGCCCGCGACCAGCCCGGACTTCTCCAGGATGGGCCGCGCGACCTCGTCGGTGGTGCCCGGCCACGTGGTGGACTCCAGCACGACCAGAGTTCCCGCCTGGAGGTGCCCGGCGACGGTCTCGGTCGCGCCCTCGACGGCGGACAGGTCCGGCCGGTGGTCGTCGTCCAGCGGCGTCGGCACGCAGATGACGATGGCGCCCGAGCGGGCGAGGACGGAGGCGTCGAGCGTGGCGGTGAAGCCGCCCGCGAGCATCGCGTCAAGGTCCGCGTCGGTCAGATCGTCGATGTAGGACCGGCCGGCGTTGAGCGCGTCGACCTTGCGGGGGTCGACGTCCAGACCAGCCACCCGGAGGCCGGCCGCCGTGGCCTCCTTGGCCAGCGGCATGCCCACGTATCCCAGCCCGATGATCGTGAGATCGAAGGCTGTCACGATTGAACCAGGTGAGAAACGCCGGGGCGGAAACAACACTTCATGGTGGCAAAGGTTATCTCAAGTCGGCACCAAGGATGCCTGATGTGCCACATCCGTAGTTCTGGTCTTTATCAGGCTTCGGTCAGTGATTGGTAGATCGTTCGATAGGTCCGGGCCAGGCTGCTCCACGTCCGCTTGGCCGCGACCTCGGCCTTTCCGGCCTCACCCATGGTCCGGCGGCGCTCGGGGTCGTCGCGGAGCGCGGCCAGCGCCTTGGCGAGCTCGGACGGGTCGCCGGCCGGCACCAGGAGCCCGGCCCCCTCGGCCCCCACGAGCTCGGACAGCGCGGGCAGGTCGCTGAGCACGACGGGCTTGCCGAGCGCCATCGCCTCGACCGGCTTGAGCGGCGTGACGAGACGGCAGACCCGCAGGTCCTCGCGCGGGCAGACGAAGATGTCGATCGCCGCCTGAGCCTGCAGGGCCTCCTCGGGCCCGACGCGGCCGGGGAGGATCGCGACGTCGTTCAGGCCGAGCCGTTCGACCTGGGCAAGCAGCGCGGGCCTCTCGGCGCCGTCGCCCACGAGGAGCACCTTGACCGGTGTCCCGCCGTCCCTCAGCAGCGCGGCGGCGCTCAGCAGCGTCGCGAAGCCCTCGTAGCCGACGATGCTCGACACCGAGCCGACGACGATCTCACCCTTGGCGATGCCGTACATCTCGCGGAAGGAGGCGCCGTCGTAGTGGGCGGTGAGCAGCGAGTCGTCCACCGCGTTGGGCGCGAGGAAGATCCGCTCCCTGGGGACGCCGCGCTCGACGATCTCGGCGGCCATCGTCTCGGCCAGCGTGACGACGGCGTCAGCCTCCCGCATGATGTGCGCCTCGCGCTCGCGCTGCATGAGGTGGCGCTCGCTGCCGATCCGCTTCGGGTCACGGGAGGTCCAGGTCTCCTCCAGGAAGCCGCGCACCTCGTACACGAACGGCGTGTTCGTCCGCTCCCGCACGGCGAGCGCGACGGAGCCGTTGCGGTGGTCGGTGGCGGCGTGCAGGACCTGCGGCCGCAGCGTCCGCACCAGCTCGGAGACGTCCGCCGCGCCGCGGATCATCCGGCCGCGGCTCTCGAACGGCACGTCGCCCTTCGGCAGCAGCCGGTAGTACGGCACGCCGTCGATCTCCTCGTACGGCTCGGCCTCGGTGTGGCCTTGGAGCATCGGCCAGCCCCAGCTCGTCACGACGTGGGGGTCGAGCCCCGCCTTGAGCTGCGCGGTGACGATGCGGTGCGTCCGGACGGTGTAGCCCGCCTGCGTGTACGGCAGGGCGTTGGTGACCATGTGGAGCACCCGGCCGGGCACCCGCTCGCCCATGATGACCTTGGGCTTCGGCGGGATCGGGTCGGGCCCGAGGGCGGCCATCTCGCCCTCGTAGTAGGCGATCCGGCGGCGGATGAACGGCCACCTGGCGTGCGGGCGCAGCACCTTGACGGCCTGCGACATCTGCCCGGCCTCGAAGTGGGTCTTGGCGGTCTCCAGCGGCCCGTCGGCCATGCGCCGGACGATCTTGCGAGCGGTCACCTTCACATAGCGGGCAGCCGGCCAGGCGACGCGGCCCACGACCGGGCGCATCCGGGCCGGCATCGCGTCGGCGGCGGCCTGCGCGACGCGCACAGGGTCGGATTTCACCTTGCTCACGAAGATCCGGGAGACGACGACGGGATTCTTCACGAACCCGCGGAGAAACCCCCGGAAGCCGGCCTTCGCCGACTTGGGCGACACCTGTGAGGGCTTGTTGGCCTCGGATTCCACGGCGTGACCGTACCATAGGCAACGTTTGCCCCCAGTGTGTTGAACGTCCAGATGAAAGGCGAGGTCAATGAGGGACAACCCCCTCGTCCTGCACGTGCTGGGCGCCCGGCCCAACTTCGTCAAGGCCGCCCCCGTGGTGAGCGGGCTGGCCGAGCTCGGGGTCCGTCAGGGCATCATCCACACCGGCCAGCACTACGACGCGCTGATGTCGGACGTCTTCTTCGCCGACCTCGGCCTGCCCGAGCCGATCGCCAACCTCGGCGTCGGGTCCGGCTCGCACGCCCGGCAGACGGCGGCCCTGCTGACGGGGCTCGAAGAGGTCGTGCTGGAGCACAACCCGGACCTCGTCGTGGTCTATGGCGACGTGAACTCCACGCTCGCGGCGATCCTCGTCTGCGCCAAGCTCCAAGTGCCGACGGCGCACGTCGAGGCGGGCCTGCGCTCGTTCGACCGGGAGATGCCCGAGGAGGTCAACCGGGTCGTCACCGACGCCCTTTCCGACCTGCTGTTCGCCACCTCGCCGGAGGCCCTGTCCCACCTGTCGAGCGAGGGCGTGGACCCCGCGAAGGTCCACCTCGTCGGCAACCCGATGATCGACAGCCTCTTCTCCGCGCTGCCGAAGCTCGACCCCGCCCCGGTCCAGGAGCGCCTCGGCGTGTCCGGCCGCTATGCCGTCGCCACGCTCCACCGGCCGGCCAACGTGGACGACCCGGAGTCGGCGCGCGAACTGGTGAACGCGGTGCTCGGGGTGGCCGAGCAGGTGCCGATCGTCGTGCCGCTGCACCCGCGCGGGCGCGGGCGGCTGGCCGAGGCCGGGCTCGTGGACGGGCCCAACCTGCGGATCATCGACCCACTGGGATACGTGGACTTCCTGTCCCTGGTCCGCGGCGCGGCGCTGGTCGTGACGGACTCGGGCGGCGTGCAGGAGGAGACGACCATGCTGGGCGTCCCCTGCCTCACGGTCCGCCCCAACACCGAGCGGCCCATCACGGTCACCCACGGCACCAACCGGCTCGTCACCCCCGCCTCGCTGCCGGCGGCGGCGTCCAAGGCGCTGGCGGACGGCGCGGCGACGCCGAGCGGCGAGCTGCCGCCGCTGTGGGACGGCGCGGCCGGGCCCAGAATCGCGCGGGTCATCGCGGCCTGGCTGAGGGGCGACAACCTCTCTCCGGCAGCCCGCGGCAAGGTGTCATAGAGGGGGAAGCATGGCCGAGCACGACGAGACTCCCGAGGAACCGCGCTTCCACCGGCTGGGGCCGGTGAACTGGCTGCCCGAGGAACGCAAGATCGTCGAGCGCTACGAGCAGCGGATCCGCGAGCTGGAGAAGAAGCTCGCCACGCAGGAGGCCCGGGCCGACTACGCCATCTGGAAGCTCAAGGCGACCCAGACCCAGCGCCCCTTCCGGGTGGCCCAGGCGCTCACCGGCGCCGCGAAGCCGGCCAAGTTCGTACGGCTCCCGCGCGACCTCAGCAAGGCGATGAAGGAGCGGAAGAGCCCCAAGGCACCCATGTCGGTGGTCGAGGCCGCCGAGCTGGCGGACGCCAGGGGGCCCGAGGTCAAGATCCCCTCGTTGCAGTGGCCCGACGGCCCGGTCGTGCGGCCGGATCTCCGGGTGGCCGTGATCCTGGACGACTTCTCCCGGATGGCGTTCCAGTACGAATGGGACCAGATCGAGTTCGGGCTGAACGACTGGCGTGAGGTCTTCGCGGACAAGCGCCCGGAGGTGCTGTTCTGCGAGTCGGCCTGGCACGGCAACCAGGGCCGCTGGCGCTAC
Organism: Planotetraspora sp. GP83; assembly: GCF_041262585.1. Lineage (NCBI taxonomy): Bacteria > Bacillati > Actinomycetota > Actinomycetes > Streptosporangiales > Streptosporangiaceae > Planotetraspora > Planotetraspora sp. GP83. The sequence goes on from NZ_JBGCBZ010000027.1 coordinate 94,231, forward strand.
CAGATGACCGGGACGAACGCCCCCAAGCAGGAGCTGCGCGACCTCGTGGCCTGGTGCCGCTCCGAGGGCATCCCGACGGTCTTCTGGAACAAGGAGGACCCGCCCAACTTCGACTTCTTCATCGACACGGCCAAGCTGTTCGACTACGTGTACACATGCGACGGCGACATGGTGCCGAAATATCGCGAAATTCTGGGACACGACCGGGTCGGTGTGCTGCAGTTCGCGGCCCAGCCCCGGATCCACAACCCGATCCAGACCAAGCAGGGCCGGCCGTACGACATCGTCTTCGCGGGGATGTACTTCCGCGACAAGCACCCCGAGCGGCGCGAGCAGATGGAGACCGTTCTCGCGCCCACGCGAGAGCTGGGCCTGCACATCTTCGCCCGCAACGGCTCGGTGGACGACAAGTACGCCTGGCCCGAGGAGTATCGCCCGCACATCGTGGGCGAACTGCCGTACGAGCAGATGCTGGCCGCGTACAAGATGTACAAGGTCTTCCTGAACGTGAACTCCGTGATCGACTCGCCGACGATGTGCGCGCGCCGCGTGTTCGAGCTGTCGGCGTGCTCGACGACCGTGCTCTCCGGCTGGTCGCGGGCCATCGAGGAGACGTTCGGGCCGCTCATCCCGGTCGCACACTCGCAGGAGGAGGCCTACAACCGGGCGCTGTACTTCATCAACAGCCCCGAGCTGCGGGCCCGCCAGGCGCACCTGGCCATGCGCGAGGTCTTCGACAAGCACCTCTTCGCCCACCGGGTGGACCAGATCCTCACCGACCTCGGGCGTCCGGTCGCCTCGCGGGAGCGGTCCGTCTCGGTCGTGCTCCCGACGAACCGGGCCGGCCAGCTCGAACACGCGATCAGCCAGGTCGCGCGGCAGCGGCACCGCAACCTGGAGCTCGTCCTCGTCCTGCACGGCCTCTCCGAGGACCCGGCGGTGATCCGGGACAAGGCCCTCGCGGCGGGCGTGCCGGCTGTGAAGGTCCTCACGGCCGATCCCGCGTGGACGCTGGGCGAGGTGCTCAACCACGGCATCGCCCACGCCGAGGGCGAGCTGATCGCCAAGATGGACGACGACAACATCTACGGCGAGCACTACCTGTCCGACCTGCTCCGCTCGTTCGACTACGCCGACGCCGACATGGTCGGCAAGGGGGCGCACTACACGTACTTCCCCGACCAGAACGTGACCGTCTTCCGCCTGCCGGGGCTGGAGCACCGATACGCCCACCTCATCCAGGGGGCCACGATCGTCGCCAGGGCGGACCTGCTGCGGTCCATGCCGTTCGAGCCGGTGAACGCGGGCGAGGACACCCGGCTCGTACGGCGCTGCAAGGAGGAGGGCGTCCGGATCTACTCGGCCGACCGGTTCAACTTCATCTACATGCGGGGCTCGGACGCCACCGCCCACACGTGGCAGGCTCCCGACTACAAGCTGACCCGCAACGCCCAGTTCAGCTTCGCCGGCAACCCCGAGTCCCACGTCCTCATCTGACCCCCTTTTGTTGGGGGGAGGGGAGGAGGGAAGGAGGAGGGCGTGATCATGCACAGGTTCCCGCTGGTACGCGCCGAGCTGGTCATCCACAACGCCGTTGCGTTTGGCTGTCTGCGGCTGAGTCAAGGGCCTTGAGGACGCGAACGGGACTTCTGGTAGATCAACTTGTGTCGAGCAAGGC
>NZ_JBGCBZ010000028.1:0-86930 GCF_041262585.1 Planotetraspora sp. GP83
ACGTTGTCATAGTTCACGTAACCCGTGCCCGAGAACCCCGTGTGCGTCGTCTCCAGGATCCCCTGCGAGATCGTCGCGTTCTCGGCCTCATACCGGTTGCCCGGCGGCGGAGGCGGAGGAGCGGTCGCCCACGGCACCTGGGAGGACTTGTAGAAGTTGATGCCCATGACCGTCCAGCGCGGCCCCTGAGCGCCCAGGCGGGTCTTGAACGCGGTCCAGTTGTGCGTGGACCACGGCGACCAGCCGAGCTCGGCGATGGCAGGCAGGCGCGGGAACGCCATGTACTCGATGTCGTCCTCGGTGGCGATCGTCTCGGTCCACAGCGGCGCCTCGACGCCGAGCACGGCAGAGGCCGGCACACCGCTCAGGTAGGCGCCCGGGTTCCACTCGTACGCCGTCTGGACCTCGATGTAACCGGCCCAGGCCTGGCCCAGGGAGGTCGAGGAGTTGTACTTCATGTCGAGGTACGCCTTGTTGGCAGGCGACATGACGACCTTCGCGCCCAGCGACACCGCGTTGTTCACGAGTGAGTCCGAGGTCGTCGTGCCCCAGTACTGCGTGACGCGGCCGGGTGAGTGCTGCACCGCCGACGCGCCGATCTGGTGCCAGCCCATGACGGCCTTGCCCGCGCCCACGACGAGGGGCTGCACCCGGTTCATGAACGTGGCGTACTGCGAGGCCGTGGTGGAGGAGGCCTCGTCACCGCCGACGTGCAGGTAGGGGCCGGGGGTGATGGCCGCCAGCTCGGTCAGCACGTTGTTCACGAAGGTGTACGTGGTCTCCTTCGACGTGCACAGCGAGCTGAACCCGACATTGGTGCCGGTGTAGAGCGCGGGGGCGACGCCGTTGCAGTTCAGCTCGGCGTACGACGCGAGCGCGGCGTTCGTGTGGCCCGGCATGTCGATCTCGGGCACGATCGTGATCTGCCGCTGCGCGGCGTAGGCGACGATGTCCTGATACTGGGCCTTGGTGTAGTAACCGCCCGCTCCCCCGCCGACCTGGGTGCTGCCGCCGTAGGTGGCGAGCCGTGGCCAGGAGTCCACGACGATCCGCCAGCCCTGGTCGTCTGACAGGTGCAGATGCAGATAGTTGATCTTGTAGAGGGCGATCCGGTCGATGTACCGCTTGACCGTCGCCACCGGGTGGAAGTGCCGCGCGACGTCGAGCATCGTGCCCCGGTAGGCGAAGCGCGGGTAGTCCACGATCCGCCCGCCGGGCGCCGTCCAGGGGCCGGGGCGCACGGTCGTGCTTTCGATGTCCGGAGGCAGGAGCTGGCGAAGCGTCTGCGCGCCGTTGAAGAGGCCGGTGGCCGTCTGCGCCCGGATGACCACGGCGGAGGCGGTCACGTCGAGCTGGTAGCCCTGCGACCCCACGCTCGGGTCGGCCCCGCTGAGCAGCAGCGAGATGCCGCTCACCGGGGTGCCGGAAGCGGCCGATACCGGCAGGGCGTAGCCGGTGGAGGGCCGCAGGATCCCGGCCAGATAGGCGCCGACGTCGGCCGCCGGGGTGGACCCGGCCTCCGTGAAGATCGAGGCGTCGGACGGCAGCGTGTAGGTGACCCCGCCGGCCGGCTGCAGCGAGACGGGGACGGGCACGACGTCGGCGAACGACGCCGCGGCGGCGGGCGTCGCGGTGGTCAGCACCGCCAGACCGGCGCCGGTGACGAGGAGTGCGGCCGTCATCAGGGCCGCGGCTAGTCGGGCGAGCGGAGACCGCCGCCACGAGGAGGGATTGGGGGGTACGGCGGGCCTCATGGCGTCCTCCGCGGAGTGCAAGTAATTAATTAGTAAGGGTTCCTTACAGACGCCGGAGCGTCAAGGATCACTTGAGCGGCAGCAGTACAAGCATGATCACGTGGGGAATCCACGCCGGTCAGGACGTGCGCGCGGGAATCCCCGCATGATCACGCGCAAGGGTGGCGAGGCGGGCGCGGCCGGGCTCGGGGAAGCGCTCGGCCGTCACGACGGCCGACAGGATCCGGTCGAGGCGGAACACCCGCACGTCCTCGCGGAGCCTGCACCATGCCACCAGGTACCAGTGGCCTCCCCTGCCGCCGAGGCAGATGCTCGGCTCGACCTTCCTGGAGGTCACGGTGCCCTTGCCGTCGCCGTACTCGATGAGCAGCACCCGCCGCCCGAGCAGGGCCCGGTCGATCGCGCGCTTCACCATCTCGACGCGGGCGAAGGTGTACCCGCCAGGGTCGAGCAGGATGGGAACGCCCGCCTCGCGGAGCTTGGCGACATCCCGGACGACGGTCCGCTTGCTGACTCCGAGACGCGACGCCAGCTCACGGGCGGACAGGGATCCGGCGGCCCGGAGCTCCTCCACCAGGGCGTCGCGACGATGCATGACTTGACGCTACGCCGACGCCGTGGGCGAAACCGCCCGAAAACGCCTCACTCAGAGGCCACAGCACCATCACCCCATGACCGGGTGTTGATGATCCGCTCAGGCTCGATCCCGCACTGTACGGCTCTCGCGCAGCCGTTCCGCTGCCAGTCGAGCTGACCGGGGGCGTGCGCGTCGGAGTCGATCGAGAAGTCGCAGCCCATCTCGTAGGCCAGCCGCAGCAGCCGCTTGGGCGGGTCGAGCCGGTCGGTCCTGGAATTGATCTCGACGGCCACGCCGAACTGCCGGCACGCCTCGAACACGATCTCCGCGTCGAACTTCGACTCCGGGCGCAGGCCGCCCCGCTTGCCGCCCGCCTGGACGATCCGGCCCGTGCAGTGGCCGAGCACGTCCACGTGCGGGTTCGCGATGGCCATCACCATCCGCCGCGTCATGTCCTCGGCGTCCATCCTGAGCAGCGAGTGCACGCTCGCCACGACGACGTCGAGCCGTTCCAGCAGCTCGGGCTCCTGGTCCAGGGAGCCGTCGGCGTTGATGTCGACCTCGATGCCGGTGAGGACGCGGAACGGGCGGCCCCCGTCGGCGGCGAACCCGGCGTTGAGCTCCTCCACCACGTCGAGCTGCCTGCGCAGCCGGTCGGCCGACAGGCCGTTGGCGACGCTCAGCCGGGGCGAGTGGTCGGTGAGCGCGAGGTATTCGTGGCCGAGCTCCCGGGCGGCCGCGGCCATCTCCTCGATGGGCGATCCGCCGTCCGACCAGTCGGAGTGGCTGTGCAGATCCCCCTTGAGCGCCGCCCGCAGGGCCGACGTCGCCTCGTCCAGATCGACGTCCTTCGTGTCCTCGATGCGCCTGAGGTAGGTCGGCACGTCACCGTTCAGCGCCTCGGCGATCGCCAGGGCGGTGACCTTGCCGATGCCCTTGAGACCGGCCAGGCCGCCGGTCCGGGCGAGCCGTACGAGCTCGTCACGCGGGATGGCGGCGATGGTGTCGGCGGCGCCGCGGAACGCGCGGACGCGATAGGTGGGCTCGCCCGCCCGCTCCAGCAGGTACGCGATCCTTTTCAGAGCCTCGACCGGATCCACACCGGCACGCTACCCGAGGTCGGATCACGCACGCGCGGCATGCGCGGAGACGATGGACTGTCCCGTTCGTTTGGAACGCGGTAATCTGTCCCGATCTCGACCGCAGGAGCCCGATGGCACAACCCGGGGAGCGTCCCCCCATAGAGCCCCACCCGATGGCGATGAGCTCGCCGGGGCAGCCCGGTCGGACGCCGCCGCCTCCGCCGTCGAGCGGCATCAAGTCCTCCACCGCGATCAAGCTCGGCACGCTGGGCGTCCTGTCCACGCTCGTCGTCGGCTTCTGCGCGGCCCAGGACAACTACGAGGAGGTCGGCGCGGACTGCGTGGACATGTCCAGCCGCCGGCCCGACGGGTCCTACACCGTCGTCGACGACGACTTCTGCGACGACGATCACCACTACCACGGCTCGCGCGGCGCCTACGGGTGGTACTACGGCGGCAGCCACAGCGGCGGGCGCGTGTCGAGGGGCAGCACGATCAGGCCGGCGGACACCGAGATCACGACGCGGTCGGGCCGGGTCATCCAGCGCGGCGGCTTCGGGTTCCACTCCGGTGGCGGCGGCTGACGCATGCGGAGGGAACACGCGCGGCCGCGCGAGGGCTGGTCCGGCATCATCGAGTCGCAGGGGCTCGCCTTCCACCGGTCGGCCCATCCCGAAGGCCTCGCCCGGCCGTACTGGGACGAGAGCGTCCACTACGTCTTCACCATGGACGAGGTCCTCGCCCTGGAGAGCCAGGTCGAGGACCTGCACGAGATGTGCCTGGCCGCGGCCGAGCACGTCGTCGCCACCGACCGGCTCGCCGACTTCGGCATCCCGCCCGCGTGCCGTACGGCTGTCGCCGAGTCGTGGCGGCGGCGCGACCAGCACGTCTTCGGCCGGTTCGACCTGCGGTACGACGGGACGGGTCCGGCCAAGCTGCTGGAGTACAACGCGGACACCCCAACGAGCCTGGTCGAGAGCGCGGTCGTGCAGTGGTTCTGGCTGCGCGACGTCTTTCCGGGCGACGACCAGTGGAACTCGCTGCACGAGCGGCTCGTCGACCACTGGAAGTCGCTCACGCTGCCGACCGGCCCGGTCCACTTCGCCTGGACGAACGCCGACGAGACCGGCGAGGAGGTCATGACGCTCGGCTACCTCCAGGAGACGGCCGAGCAGGCCGGGCTCACCACGGTCGCCGTCGCCATGGAGGACATCGGCTGGGACGCGCTCAACCGGCGGTTCGTCGACATGGAACACCGGGTGATGCGGTCGCTGTGCAAGCTCTACCCCTGGGAGTGGATCGTCGCCGAGCCGTTCGGCCCGCACGCCCTGGCCCAGCAGATCTCCATGGCCTGGATCGAGCCGCTGTGGAAGATGCTGCTGTCCAACAAGGCGCTCCTGGCCGTCCTGTGGGAGCTGTATCCCGGCCACCCCAACCTGCTGCCCGCCTACCTGGACGGCCCGCGCGAGCTCGCCGATAAATCCGGATATATCGAGAAACCGCTGCTGGGCCGTGAGGGCGCCTCCATGCGGATCGTCACGCCCGGCGCCGGAGAGCAGGTGCGGACCGGCGGCGGCTACGGCGCCGAGGGCTTCGTCTACCAGGAGTTTTCGGCGCTCCCCGACTTCGACGGCTGGCGGCCGGTGCTCGGCGCCTGGGTCGTCGGCGACGAGTCCGCCGGGCTGGGCATCCGGGAAACCTCCGGCCTGATCACCGATGACACCTCCTCATTCGTCCCCCATCGCATCCACGGCTGAAAGCGATCTGGCATGAACACCGCCCCCTCCACCTCGCTCGCCTCCGTCCTCGGGCATGGCTCGCTGGCGATCCTCGCCTACGCCATCTTGGGCGTGCTGCTGCTCGTCGCCGGGTTCTACGTCATCGACCTCGCCACGCCCGGCCGCCTCAGCAAGGTGATCCGCACTGACCGCAACCCCAACGCGACGCTTCTGACCGCCTCCAGCCTGGCCGCCGTCGGGCTGATCGTGGCGGCCTCGATCTGGTCCTCCGGCGGCGCGCTGCGGGACGGCCTGCTCGCGACGCTCGTCTTCGGCCTGGTCGGCATCGCCGTGCAGACCCTGGGCATGGTCGTGTTCGACAAGGTCGCCGGGATCTCGGTCCGCGAACTCGCGCACGAGGCCACCCTGCAGCCGGCCGCCGTCCTCCTCGCCGTCACGCACTTCGTCATCGGCCTCATCACGGCGGTCGCCGTCCTCTAGCGGCTTCCCGCCACGAGGCCGGTTGGGGCCCGAGCCATGATCCGGACAAGGTGAGGGGCCGGAGCTTTGGCGACGAACAATTACGGGGCAGGTTACGGCAATCGATCCCGCCGGTCGTGGCACCGGACGACGCCCATGTGATGCGCTGTGGCGAGCGTCGCGCACACGGATTCCCCCGGTCGCAGCGGTGAAATCGACACACGACCTCAAGTCGAACTAAGACACGTCCGCCATGGACACTGACGGATGCCGGTCCGGCACGGACGGTGTACACCGGCACGCGTGCTGGGATTCGCGCGCCTTGCCACCGTCGAGTGACAGGGGCGCGGTAAATCCGACTAATCAAACCTGTCGCCACTGGAGCCGGAGGCCATGCCATGCCCAAAAGGTTCTTCCCTCTTCGCCGGATGACAATGGGAGGCCTCCGCAAAGGAACACTGACGAAACCGGCCTACAGGGTGACGGCGATGACCGGAATCATCCTGGCGGCGGTCGCCGTACGAGCCTGCAAGTTCGATTTCGAGTCGACGGACTACACCGTCCACCTGAAACATTGGTACGACTATATTCACGGCCACGGCGGATTCAGCGCCGTCGGAGATAATTTCTCGACTTACAATTTCTCGGATTACAACGCCCCCTATCTGTATTTGCTGGCGGCGTTGACTTACCTGCCGGTTCAAGCACAGGCCGGGATCAAACTGATCTCGGTGATATTCGACCTGCTACTGGCTTTCTTCGCTTATCGGATGGCGAGCCTGCGCTATCCGGATTCCTGGCAGCCGGTCATGGCGGCGGCCGCCGTCCTGTTCCTGCCCACGGTAATCATGAACGGCGCACTCTGGGGCCAGTCCGACTCGATATATGCGGCTTTCGCGGTGGGCGGAGTCTACCTCCTGATGCGGGACCGCCCTTGGATGGCGTGCACGTTCTTCGGCCTCGCACTGGCTTTCAAGCTCCAGGCTGTTTTCATCTTTCCACTCCTGCTCGTCCTGGCCCTTCTCAAGCGCCTGCCCTGGCAGACACTGATCGCCGTCCCCGCGACATATTTGGCGCTGGACATACCGGCCTTGCTGCTGGGCGCTTCACCTGAGAATCTTCTGACCGTCTATTTGAGGCAGACAGAAAGTTACCAGGACCTGACACTCGATGCGCCGTCCATTTATCAATGGGTGACGTCCAGCACGCACGCCGACGTGCTGCGTACTGCGGGAATACTCTTCACCAGCGCAGTCTTGATCGCCCTGATCGCGCTCGTCGCGGTAAATCGGGCGGCGTTGACGAACCTCCGCATCGCGCTTCTGGCGGCGACGTCGGCCGTCCTCGTGCCGTTTCTCCTGCCATCGATGCACGAGCGGTACTTTTACCTGGCCGACGTGCTCAGCGTGATGGTCGCGTTCTACCTGCCACGACGCCTGTGGTACGCGCCGATCGCCGTGCAGGTGTCCTCGGCTCTGTCCTACCTGCCGTTCCTGGGGATGCCGTTGTTCCAAGGCGATGCGGCGTCTCTGGAATTCAAGCTTCTCGCGGGGGTGATGGCGCTCGCTCTGGCGGCGTTGCTGGGGGCTGGATTCCGTGAATTCCGCAAAGCCGGAATCGCGCAGAGCGGAATCCAGGAATCGTTCCCCGCTGGTGAGCCGGCACCCTCTGCTCCCGGCTCTGGCCGTTGACGTCCCGGACGTGGTCGTCCGTCAGCCGCTCGACCTCGGCGGCTTGGTCGGCCGCGTCCCCGGCGATTCGCAGTATGTGCCGATTCTGGCGGATAGCGACAGACCCATCGGTCACCATGTGATCACGCGGCCGTGCCGATCCGCTTGTGGTGCCACAGTTGGATCACGCTCTGGCGCCCATAGCCCGGGACGTCGAATCGCTCGAACTCCTTCGTGCCGCCGAACTTGCCGATGAGGTCGCCGACAGGTCCATCGGGGTAGCCCATCACGAATACGTCCTTGCCCGGGGAGCGCAGCGTGGCCCTTGAAAGACCTTCCGTGACCAAGACGTCCGGGCTTCGGTATGTGAGATAGCGGACGATCCAGTATGTCCACCAACCGTCAGCGACGATCACCACTGAGGAGCCAGGACGACGCTCGCTGAGGATGCGCTGGACGGCGGCCGCCTTCGGCTCAGTGGGTCCGGTCCAGAACGTCTGCTCTGACCTGCTTCCCGTGTGCAGGAGCTCCACGAGGTAGTAGCGGGTGAAGCCCGCGAGAAGCATCACGCCCATGACGATCCACGCGACGCCGGCCACTACAGGTGCCGTACGGCAGAGCCTCGAAACGGCGATGGACGAGAGGCCTTTGGTCGCGGCGAGCTCAGATGAGTCCGGTTTCTTGCCGGCGCCCGCGAGGACGACGGCTGCGAAGAGACTGGGGACGACCAGGCAGAGGCCGTAGCGCTCCACGGATGGCGCCAGGGCTTGGGGACCACCGATGAGGTAGAACGCGAAGTGCGTCGCCATCGCCCCCACCACAATGGCAAGGCCGCGGAGGTCGCGCGCGCGGATGAGTCGCCACATGCCAAAGCCGACGAGGAAGCCGGCGATCAGCCAGAATGCGATCGCCCATGCTGCTTGTGGACCGGGGAATCTCGCGCCCGCGATGTATTGATAGGTCGTGTCGCCGAGGAAGAAGTGCGCGAGACGAGTGCCCTGCAGGAGCCATCGGTCAAGCGAGCTCAGTCGGTCCCAGATCTGATGGAGATTGGCGAAGCGATTGCCGTCACTGACGATCAGCTTGACCAACAGTGCCGCTGCGCCGAATCCGACGATCGCCGCGGCGCAACGAAGCCACGCTCTGCCGCTCCTTCGCTCCGGCAACTCGGCGCCAATGGACACGAGCAGCAGGAACGGCGCGAGGAATACGCACGTGGGATGCACCCAGATGCCGAACGCGTAGAGGGCGACGCCTAGGATCAGGCGCCGATTCAACACGGCGACCGTCGCCAGGGCGGCCACCAATCCCAGATGGTCGGGGTCCTGCCCAAAGCGGGCATACGCGATGTTCAGCGGGAGCACCGCGCACATCGTCGCGGCGGCGAACGCCGCCCGCCTGCCGAAGACGCGGTTAGCGCCCCAGGCCATGACACCGATCTGCAAGATACTTGAGACGAGAGTCGGGATGCGGAGCAGCGACGGCGCCGGGTCCACGAAGAAATGAAGCGCCCAGAGCAGGCCGGGCTGTAGCGGGCTCTGCAGATTTCCCGTCGGCGTGCGCACGTCGACCTGCTCACCTGCGGTGAAGCGCAGTGCCTGTACGCCGTACCAGGGTTCGTCGCCGTTGATGCCGGGCAGCTTCCAGAAATCGTAGAACCGGAGAACGATGGCGGCCACGATCAGTGCCAACGCGGCCATCTCGAACGCGGAGAGGCTGCCCACACGGCGCTTGGTGCTCTCACATACGCGCCGTGCCGCCAGGAAGACGCGAGCCGGCAGCCGTCCGCGATGAGCACCAGTGTCTGCAGCAGGGCGGCCGACACTTGGCAGGCGGTACTGGAGACGAATGCGATTCATCAAGAGGCCTTTCATTCGGGTGTCACCGAGTCGTTCGGGTGTCACCGGGAGTCCGGATAAAGGGGCACCGTCGTCCGTAGGTGAAGGCCGGCTCGCATCAGCCCAGCCGCCCTCCAGGGCGAGCAGGGCCGGCGCGCGCGGCATCAGTGGGCTGTCAGCGGATGAGGTAAAGGACGCTGTCCCCCATGTCACGTCGCTCCACCGGGAGTCCAGCGACGGAACGGTCGGCTGCGCGCTCGAAGATGTGCCCCTTCGCGCGTTCCCGAGGGATGACGACCTCGCGAACGCCCATGCGTCGTAGGTAGTCGATCGACAGCGGGTCCGGGAACCACACGGTCCTCCGCGCCACCTCCGACATCTTCGGCGGGAGGAACGACCCGGTTCCGTTCACCATCCGATAGAAGCCGTCCGTGGACCAGATCATGGACAGACTGTCCTGAAACCGCAGCGCGGGGAGTATCAGCACGGGTCCCTTGACCTGGGCCAGCGCGGATGGCGGCCGGGGCACCTCCGGATGCGGGACCGTCGACAGCCCTTCTACGCAGACGAGCAACGGAATCGCCAGCAAGGCGGGCCTGAGCCGTGCCGTACGACCAAGGCGGGTCACCGCCCCCGCGGCCAGCAACCCCAGGGCGAGAACGGCGTACAACACCAGCCGACCGGACGTTCGCAGTGCTTCGACACCTGGGAGCACATCTCGGGCGGGCAGCCAGGTCCACCTTCCACCCAGAAGCGTGGTGCCCAGCGCCAACAGTCCGCTGATCACCACAGCCAGCAGCAGCCACACCCGCCTGCGACGACTCCAAACGGTGACCACCAGGCCGAGCATCGCGATCAAGACCACCGTCAGGCCGGGGAACAGGCAGGCTTCAACCGTCCACGGGATTCCCTCGCGCGCCCACGAGGTAAGCGGTCCCCAAATAAGCGAGTTCTCGTGGGCTGCCCAGAAACCCCGGACCGGGGGCGAGAAATAGTCGAGGACAGCGACGCTGCGGCCCATCGGGGTCCGGGGATTCTCCTTCGCCACGCGCGCGAACACGCTCCCCAGCCCAAGCGTCACCGCCGCGAAGCCGACGCCTCCAGCCACGTCCGCGGCCAGCACCGCCCGAGAAGGGCGCGGCCGGCCGGCGGCCAGCCACCCACCGGCTCCCGCCAGGACGATCAGCATGAGCACATACGCGAAGGGCAGGCCGATCGCGAAACCCAGACTCATCTGCCAGGCGGCGAGCGCCCAGCCCATCAGAGCCGACCACGGCCGCGCCCGCGACAGATCCCATCGTCCCCGGCCGATTCCGTGGCCCCGGAGAAGAAGCGCGATCGACAACGGGATGCCACCGCTCATGAGGATGTTGATGTGGATCGCGTGGCAGATCCGCCACGGCGTGTAGGCGAAAGCCGCACCCGCCACCAGTGCGCCCATCCGACCACTGCCGAGCTGGCGGGCCAGAAGGTAGGCGCCCACGAAGTTGAACGCGGCGGCCAGGACGTAGGCCACGTTGTAGCGCACGAGGGTGTCCGCGACACCGGTGACACCCAGGCCCAGCGGCGCGAGGCCCGGCAAGCCGTCGCTGATCACGGCGGTGTGTGGCACCGGCCAGTAGAAGTTTCCGTCGAACGGGTGGCTGAGCTGATGGAGCAGCGCATGGCCGTACCACGCGATTTCCCAGGCCAGGCATGGCGGATCGCCGAGATCGCCGGGAATCGTAGTCGCCGGATGGGCCAGAGTGGGCCAGGTCATGATCACAGCCAGCACCACGGCTCCTGCCGCGAGCGTGCCCAGCTCCCTGAGCATGCGGTACCGGCTGCGAGATGCCGCCAAGGCGTCCGAGCGTACTTCGGTGAGAATGGTTGTCATGTGAGCGCCCGCCGTGCCCGCACCGACAGCGAGACGTCAGGCGAGAACCCCAGCGCGGGACAGCTCTTCGCCCGGGCAATCCGCCACCGATTCAGCATTATGCGGTTCTCCCCTCCTGCGGCTTCTATTTCCAACGTCCGGCCGGTCGCGCCGAAGCGCCGGACCTCACGCGCCGGAATCGCGCGACGTTCCCTATTCCAGAAGTGCCGCTCCTTGAGCCGGGGATTCTCCATGAGCTCGTCCGCGGCCATTTCGAGCCTTCCCTGATCGGTGAGCCGTCTAGGTATTCTCCGGCGGCAAGAATGGACCAAGAAAAGCGGAGCGAGAGATTGGTCCGACGACGTTTCATCTGAGGCATCGGCGTGCCGCGCTGTAAAATCGGGCGCTTGACCCTGATTACCGACGTTCGCACGTCGAAGTGGAGTCCCTTCGGGTGGACACACAAGTCAGGCGCAAGCGGTTTATGTCATCGCGGAGAGGGAGCCTTCGGTCATCGTGGACAAATCACAGGTGAATCGAGGAACTGTCTAAAAGTTGCCCCACACTCGGCCCCCGACGGCGCCAAAATTCGATCATGGCCACAGGGAAAGTCAGGTAGGGCCGAGTTTCACGCCGACTGGCATCGATTCCACCTGCCACGTATGGCCCGCTCATTAGCGGCGCCCTGTCCGGCGCTTCTCAAACATCTGGCTTCATCCAGCAGCCCGCCAAGCGACTTCATTCATCCCAGCACGATTCAAGATGTGCTGCTCGACGCGCAAACAGAGAGCGCGCCTTGCCGGGAATGCTCTGCGCGACTCGTCTACTGGCCTCGTAATTCAGACCATTCAGGGGGTCCGGTGGAAACAATCGCCTTCGGGCATCCGGTCAGGTCGCGCGTTGTGGAGATCGTGGTTCCCGTCTACAACGAGCAACGGGTGCTCGCCGAGAGCGTCCGGAGGCTGCACGCCTACTTGACCCGCACCTTTCCGTACGGCTTCCGCATCACGATCGCCGACAACGCCAGCACGGACGGCACCTGGGCCATCGCCGATGACCTGGCGACGGAGCTCCCGGACGTGCGCGCCATCCATCTTGACGAGAAGGGGCGCGGGCGCGCCCTGCGGCGGGTGTGGTCGGAGAGCGACGCCGACGTCGTCTGCTACATGGACGTGGATCTCTCGACCGACCTGGACGCCTTCCTCCCGCTCGTGGCGCCGCTGCTGAGCGGGCACAGCGACCTGGCGATCGGCACTCGCCTGTCCCCCGGGTCGAACGTCGTCCGCGGTACGAAGCGGGAATTCATCTCCCGTAGCTACAACCTGCTGCTGCGATCGTTCATGGGAGTCCGCTTCTCCGACGCGCAGTGCGGCTTCAAGGCGGGCCGGACGGAGATCGTGCAGGCCCTGCTGCCCTCGGTCGAGGACGAGGAGTGGTTCTTCGACACCGAGCTGCTGGTTCTGGCCGAGCACCACGGGCTGCGGATCCACGAGGTGCCCGTCGACTGGGTGGACGACCCCGACAGCCGGGTGGACATCCTGAGAACCGCGACCGACGACCTCAAGGGCATGTGGCGGGTGGCCCGCAAGAGCATGTCAGGGATGGCGCGCATTCCGGTGCCGCCGCGGATCCAGCATGCGAAGCTTCCCCTGGGGATGGCCCGGCAGTTGCCGGTCTTCGCGGCCATCGGGGTCGTCAGCACGATCACCTACCTGGCCCTGTTCTGGGTTTTCGCGGAGTTCATGCCATCGGTCACGGCCAACGCGATCACCTTGCTGGTCACCGCACTCGGCAACACGGCCGCCAACCGCCGCTTCACGTTCGGGGTCACCGGCCGGGCGGGCGCCCTCCGGGATCATCTCGGTGGATTGATCGTGTTCTTCATCGGTCTCGCGCTGACCACATCCGGCCTGGCGCTCCTTCCGGATGACACGTCCCGTACGGCCGAGCTGATCGTCGTGGTACTCGCCAATGGGCTCGCCACGCTCCTCCGGTTCGTGCTGCTGCGGGCGTGGGTGTTCATCCCGAGGAAGGGGACGCGATGACCGCGCGCGCGTGCCGTGGTCGTGCCCCATCTCCGAGGTGCGTCAAGTGGAGCCGCGTGGGCGCCTCGGCGCACCATGTGCGATGACCTGGCACGCTAGAGGCGTGAGCGAGCGGGGCGGGCAGGCGGACAGCCGGGTGCGGGCAGACAGGCACGACGACACAATCGTTCGTGTGGCCGATCGAGGAGGCCTCATGAGCGACATGAACGACAAGGTCCGGGAGGACACGGCACGACGGCTCGACCGCGCGATGGGCAGCCTGGGCACGGCCGCCATGGCCCGGATGGAGGAGCAGCTCTCGTGGTACCGGGCGTTGTCCGCCGAGGACAGGTCCTGGGTGGGGCTGGTCGCCCAGGCGGGCATCGCGGCGTTCGTGGAGTGGTTCGGGCACGCCGGCGAGGGGCGGCCGACGCCCAGCATCGAGTTCTTCGGCACCGCGCCGCGGGAGCTCAAGCGGAGCGTCTCACTTCAGCAGACGGTCGACCTCGTCCGCATCGTCGTCGAGGTCGTGGAGGCCCAGGTCGACGAGCTGGCCGCCCCCGGCGGCGGCGAGCTGCTCCGCCACGCGATGCTCCGCTACACCCGCGACGTGGCCTTCGCCGCCGCCCAGGTGTACGCGCGGGAGGCCGAGGCGCGCGGCTCCTGGGACGCCCGGCTGGAGGCGCTCATCGTGGACGCGCTGGTCCGCGGGCAGGTCGACGACGGCCTGCACTCCTGGGCCGCCGCGCTCGGCTGGACGTCGGTCCCGGTCGTGGTGTTCGCCGGCTACGCCCCGGACGACGACCCGCAGAGCATCATCGACGGCCTGCGCGACAAGGGCCGCCGGGTCGGCCACGAGCTGCTCGCGGGGGTGCAGGGCGACCGGCTCATCGTGATCGTGGGCGGCGCCGACAGCATCAAGGACGCCGCCCGCAGTGTCGTCCCCCGCTTCGGGCCCGGCCCCATCGTGATCGGACCGGAGGTCCCCGACCTGCACGCGGCGGCCAGCTCGGCGCGGGCGGCCATCGCCGGGCTGCGGGCCGCGGCCGGATGGCCCGACGCGCCCCGGCCGGTCCTGGCCGAGGACCTGCTGGCCGAGCGCGCTCTCGACGGGGACGAAGACGCCAGGGCGCAGCTCGTCGAGAACGTCTACAAGCCGCTCGCGGGCACGCCGCTGCTCGACACGCTGGCGACCTACCTGGAGCAGGGGACCTCCCTGGAAGCCACCGCCCGGCTATTGTTCGTCCATCCGAACACGGTCAGGTACCGGCTCAAGAAGATCACGGAGCTCACCGGCTACCAGCCCACCGAGGGGCGGTCCGCTTTTACGCTCCAAGTAGGACTGATACTCGGGCGCCTGACCGTAATGTAGCGGGGCCGTGTTAACCCCGCCGAAACCGAAACTGTAGGTACCCCACAAAACGGCGACCTCAAAGTTCGTTCGGATCTCTATCAGTGTGGCGAACCTCTACAGGGCAGGGTGGATTACGTGCTCGTCATCGTCGCTCCGGGCCAAGGCGCCCAGACCCCAGGCTTCCTGAGTCCATGGCTCGAGATCCCCGAATTCCGTGCCCGGATCTCCGCCTGGTCGGAGATCGCAAGCCTCGACCTCATCGCCTACGGGACCACCGCCGACGCCGACGAGATCCGTGACACCGCCGTCGCTCAGCCGCTGCTCGTGGCGGCCGCGCTGGCGTCCTTCGAGGTGCTGGGCCTCACGCCGGACCTGGTGGCGGGGCACAGCGTGGGCGAGCTCGCCGCCGCCGCCATCGCCGGAGTGATGTCCACCGAGCAGGCCCTCGCCCTGGTGAGGGAGCGCGGCCAGGCGATGGCCAAGGCAGCCGCCGTGACGGAGACCGGCATGCTGGCCGTGCTCGGCGGAGCCGAGGACGAGGTCCTCGCGGCCGTCGACAGGCACGGGCTCACGCCCGCCAACGTCAACGGCGCCGGGCAGATCGTGGCGGGCGGCACGCTGGAGCGGCTGGACGCCTTCAAGGCCGACCCCCCTGCGAAGGCGCGCCTGATCCCGCTGTCCGTCGCGGGCGCGTTCCACACCGCGCACATGGCTCCGGCGGTCGACCATCTGCGCCAGGCGGCGTCGGAGATCACGCCCGGAGACCCGGCGGTCAGGCTGCTGTCCAACGCGGACGGCGCGGTCGTCGCCACGGGCGCGCAGTTCGTCGAGCGCCTGATCAACCAGGTGGCCAACCCGGTCCGCTGGGACGCCTGCATGGCCACGATGGCCGCCGAGGGCGTGACCGCGATGATCGAGTTGCTGCCCGGCGGCACGCTGACCGGCCTGGCGAGGCGCGGCCTGCCCGGCGTGAAGACCGTCGCCCTGAAGACCCCGGACAACCTGGACGCCGCCCGAGAGGTGCTCAAGTGAGGCTCAGCCAAGGCGCCCCCGGCGCGAAGGTGCTCGCGTTCGGCGGCTATCAGCCCGCCGACGTCGTGACCAACGAGGACCTCGCGAAGCGGATCGAGACCAGCGACGAGTGGATCCAGAGCCGCGTCGGCATCAAGGAGCGCCGCGTCGCCGGGCCGCAGGAGTCCGAGATCGACCTCGCCGTGCAGGCGGGCGGCAAGGCCCTCGCGGCGAGCGGCCTCGCGGCCGGCGACATCGACCTCGTCATCGTGGCGACCTGCACCCTGGAGGCGCAGATCCCCAACGCGGCGGCCCGGGTCGCCCACCGGCTCGGCATCGCCGCCCCCGGCGCCTTCGACGTCAACGCCGCGTGCGCCGGGTTCTGCTACGCGCTCAGCGCCGCGAGCGACGCCGTGCGGGCCGGATCCGCCACGAACGTGCTCGTCGTCGGCACCGAGAAGCTCTCCCAGTGGATCGACTGGGACGACCGGGCCGTGTCCGTGATCTTCGCTGACGGCGCGGGCGCCGCCGTCGTCGGCCCTTCCGAGACCCCCGGCATCGGCCCGGTGGTCTGGGGCAGCGCGGGCGACAAGGCCGATGTGATCGCGATCAGGAACCGCGAGTCCTTCCTTCAGCAGGAAGGCCAGACCGTGTTCCGCTGGGCCACCACCGCGCTTCACCCGGTGGCCAGCCTGGCGTGCGAGCGTGCCGGGGTGGACCCCGCCGAACTCGCCGCGTTCGTCCCCCACCAGGCGAATCTGCGCATCATCGAGGCGATCGCCCGCAAGATCGGCGCCGACAACGCCGTCGTCGCCAAGGACATCGTCCTCGCGGGCAACACCTCGGCCGCCTCCATCCCGCTCGCGCTGTCGCGCATGATCGAGCGCGGCGAGGTGCCCTCCGGCGGGCTCGCCCTGCTGCTCGGCTTCGGCGCCGGTCTGACCTACGCCTCGCAAGTGGTCGAGATCCCCTAACACTTGTACGGCACATGCCGTACAGACCCGAAAAATCCCGAAATCCAAGGAGTAATCGCGACATGGCACTGACCGAGCAGGAGATCCTCGCGGGCCTCGGCAAGATCGTCAATGAGATCACCGGTATCCCGGCGGCCGAGGTCACCCCGGAGAAGAGCTTCGTGGACGACCTCGACATCGACTCGCTCTCCATGGTCGAGATCGCCGTCGCCGCGCAGGACGAGTTCGGCGTCGAGATCCCCGACGACCAGCTCAAGCACCTGAAGACCGTCAAGGACGTCATCAACTTCATCCAGGCCTGAGTCACCCCTGTGAATGTGCCGTCCCGCGGCACATTCACCACGGATCGGCAAGACCCCGCTTGACCACCACGCTTGAGCGACAGAGGAGTGCAGACAAGTGAGTAAGGACCGGGTACGTGTCGTCGTCACCGGGCTCGGCGCGACGACGCCCCTCGGTGGAGACGTCGCCTCGACCTGGTCGGCGCTCCTCGAAGGGCGTTCGGGCATCCGCACCCTCACCGAGGACTGGATCGACACCGTGCCGGTGAAGTTCGCCGGCGTGGCCGCCGTCGACCCCGGCGAGGTGATCCCCAGGCCCGAGGCCAGGAGGCTCGACCGGGCCGAGCAGTTCGCGCTGATCGCGTCCCGCCAGGCATGGCGGGACGCGGGCGCCCCGGAGGTCGACCCCACCCGGCTGGGCGTCGTCGTCGGCAGCGGCATCGGCGGCATCACCACGATCCTCGCGGCGTACGACACGTACAAGGAGAAGGGCTGGGCGCGCCTCTCGCCGTTCACCGTGCCCATGCTGATGCCGAACGGCGCGGCGGGCTGGATCGGCATCGAGGTCGGCGCCCAGGCGGGCGTCCACGCGACCGTCAGCGCCTGCGCGACCGGCGCGGAGTCCATCGGCTACGCCATCGAGATGATCAAGGAGGGTCGCGCCGACGTGGTCGTCGCGGGCGGCACCGAGGCCGCCATCCACCCGCTGAACGTGGGCTCCTTCGCGGCGATGCGGGCGATGTCCACGCGGAACGACGAGCCGCAGCGGGCCTCGCGGCCGTTCGACAAGGGCCGTGACGGGTTCGTGCTCGGAGAGGGCGCGGGCATCGTCGTGCTCGAGTCCGAGGAGCACGCGCGGGCACGCGGCGCGAAGGTCTACGCCGTGGCGGCGGGGGCGGGCTACTCCTCCGACGCCCACCACATCGCGCAGCCCGAGCCCACGGGCGCCGGAATCCGGCTCGCCATGCGGCGAGTCCTGGAGAACACCGGGCTGACCGGCGCGGACGTGCGCCACATCAACGCCCACGCGACCTCCACGCCGGCGGGCGACGTCGTCGAGGCGGTCGCGATCAAGGACGCCCTCGGGTCGCACCCGCTGGTCACCGCGACCAAGTCGATGACCGGTCACCTGCTCGGCGGCGCGGGCGGCATCGAGTCGGTCTTCACGATCCTCGCGCTGAGCGAGCGCATCGTCCCGGCCACCATCAACGTGGACGACCTGGACGACGGCATCGAGGTGGACATCGTCCGCGTGGAGCCGCGCAAGCTGCCCGACGGACAGATCGCCGCGGTCAACAACTCGTTCGGGTTCGGCGGGCACAACGTCGCCGTGGCCTTCACCACTGTTTGACAAGGAGTCGCACGTGACTGTTGTGGAAACAGGTTGGTGACCGCGGCCTCCGATGCGGAGGCCGTCGATCCACGCGACCCCCGCGCCCGTCTCGGGCACCTCCTCGACGAGGGGGCGATCAGGCTGATCTCTCCCGAGGACAAGAGCGGCGTGCTGGCCGTCACCGGGCGCGTGGAAGGCGTCCCGGTCGTGGCCTTCTGCAGTGACGCCCGCGTCCAGGGCGGCGCGATGGGCGCCGAGGGATGCGAGCACATCGTCCACGCCTACGATGTGGCGGTCCGCGAGCGCGTCCCCGTGATCGGGGTCTGGCACTCCGGCGGCGCGCGGCTGGCGGAGGGTGTGGAGTCGCTGCACGCGGTGGGCCGCGTGTTCGCCGCCATGACCAAGGCGTCCGGCGTCGTTCCGCAGATCTCCGTCGTCGTCGGCGCGGCGGCCGGCGGGGCGGCCTACGGCCCGGCGCTGACCGACATCGTGATCCTCGCCGACAACGGCCGCATCTTCGTGACCGGGCCGGACGTGGTCCGCAGCGTCACCGGAGAGCAGATCGACATGGCGGCGCTGGGCGGCCCCGAGCCGCACAGCAAGCGCAGCGGCGTCGTCCACGTGGTCACCAAGGACGAGGCCGAGGCCCTGCTCAAGGCCCGCCAGCTCGCCGGGCTTCTCGGCCACCAGGGCCGGGTGCGCGAGGTGGCCGAGGTCGACTTCAGCAGCCTGCTCCCCGAGAACCCCCGCCGCGCCTATGACGTGCATCCGTTGGTGAACGGCCTGCTCGACGAGCCCGGTGTGGAGCTCCACCCCAAGTGGGCCCCGAACATCGTGACCACCCTGGGCCGGCTGGGCGGCCGGACGGTCGGGGTCGTCGCCAACAACCCGATGCGGCTCGGCGGCTGCCTCGACTCGGCCTCGGCGGAGAAGGCCGCCCGCTTCGTCCGGATGTGCGATGCCTTCGGCGTGCCGCTGGTCGTCCTGGTCGACGTGCCCGGCTACCTTCCCGGCGTCGGCCAGGAGCACGACGGCGTCGTACGGCGGGGCGCCAAGCTGCTGCACGCCTTCGCCGAGGCGTCGGTGCCCCGGGTCACGCTGGTGACCCGCAAGGCGTACGGCGGCGCCTACATCGCGATGAACTCCCGCGCCCTCGGCGCGACCCGCGTCTTCGGCTGGCCGACCACCCAGGTGGCCGTCATGGGCGCGGTCGCGGCGGTCCGCATCCTCAAGCGGCGTGAGCTCGCCGCGGCGCCGGAGGAGGAACGCGCCACGCTCGAGGCGCAGTTGGCCGAGGAGCACGAGAAGATCGCCGGCGGCCTCCAGCGGGCGATCGACCTCGGCGTTGTCGACGAAGTGATCGAGCCGGCGAAGACGCGGGGCGCGATCGCCCGGGTGCTCGCCCAGGCCACGCCGGCCCGCGGTGCCCACGGCAACATCCCCCTCTGACGGCCCACCGTCGTGATCATGCAGGGTTTCCCGGGAATCCCGGGGACGTGGGGTTTCCCGGATCGTGATCATGCATGGATTCCGCCGTACGCGGTCTGATCAGGGCCGACACCGTTTGTGATCACGCACTGTCTGTCCGTCGGGCGCACCCTCGACATGCATGATCACGCTCCACAAAGCGCCAGGGAGGACGGTGCGGTCCATACCTCCTTCCCTTCCTTGACCGGCGCTCTCTAGGAGGCGAGTCCGGGCAGCTCGGTGTAGGACTTGCCCCGGACGAACCACTGGAACTCGGCCGAGTTCTTCCCGCTGGGCGAGGGCAGACCCGCCCGCTGGTTCACGGCGGTATTGACGAGCCCCCAGTTGAGGCCGCATCCGCCGGCCTTCGGCACGACGAACGTGGTGTCCTTGGCCGCGACCTGGAAGACCGGCACGCCGTCGATGTTGGTCAGGTCCAGCGAGGTGACCTGCGGGTTCAGCAGGATCGGGTTCGAGTCGCTCCCGATGTAGCACTTCTTGCCGAGCAGCGCGTGGATCATGCGGATCTTGACGCCGACGTTGGTCGGGAAGATGGGCCCGGCGTCGACCCGCCCGGTGCCCTGGGTCTCGACGTAGACGTCGGTGATCTTCGGCACCTCGAACGGCTTGCCGATCAGCCCGCCGGGGACCTTCATCCGGTCGCCCTTCACGCTGCCGAACGCCGCCGCTGAGCTGCCGTCGGCGAGCTTGCCCTGGGCGACCGTGATTCGCAGGGACGAGGTGATGTCCTGCTGGATCTGGCCGAGCTTCATCGTGCCGCCGACGGTGATGATGAAGATGCAGCTCCACGTGTCGGCCTTGGCGTTCTGCGGGAGCTTCGGGCAGTCCGCCCAGTCGGCGTCGCTCGGATGGTAGGAGTAGGCCGCCGCCTGGGCGGGCGTGACCAGCCCGCCCAGCAGGACCGCCGCTGCGACGCCGACAACCAGGCGCCTGGCCGGAACGCTCATGGACTCCTCCTTGGGTCCCGCCCGGAGGCGCGGACGTCGGGAAATGATGAGTCCCGGTTATATAGGCGAAATACGCGGCTTTCTATGCTGATTTCACAAGCTGCCGGAGGGGCTTGTTATCACTTCCGCGCAATCAGACAGCCCGATCAGACAGCCCGATCAGACAGCCCGATCAGACAGCCCCGATCGGACGGCCCGATCAGACAGCCGCGTGCAGCCAGCGGACCGGCGCGCCCTCCCCCGCGTAACGGAACGACTCCAGCTCCTCGTCCCACTGTTTCCCGAGCAGGCGGTCGAGCTCGTCCTCCAGGACGACCCGGCCCTGGGCGGCCATCAGCATGACGTTGCGCAGGCGGTCCTCGGGGACCAGGATGTCGCCGTTCGCGCCGACCACGGCCGTGAAGGCGCCCAGCGTCGGCGTGTAAGCATGCCGGGAGCCGTCGACGCCCGGCGAGGCGTCCTCGGTGATCTCAAAACGGATGCGCTGCCAGCCCATGAGAGACGATGTGATCGCCGCCGCCGTGCCGGAACGCCCCTCCCACTCCGCCTGGGCCCGCAGGGTCCCGGGCGCGGCGGGCTGGGCGGTCCACGTCAGGTCGACGGGTACGCCAAGAACGCCTGCGACGGCCCACTCAATGTGCGGGCACAGCGCAGGCTGAGCCGAGTGGACGTACAGGACGCCACGAGCAGCAGCCACCGGACCTCCCAAATCGCATGAGGTGCGCCTTCCCCAACGGCCTCACGCTCTGGGATGATCACAGTTTTATCTGATCTTTTGCGAACTTCTAAGATCAGCGTTGACTGTAGGAGAGACTACCGTCCGTTGTGGCGCGGCACCAGAGGGGGGTCATACCGATTCCTGCTTGGCAACGCTATGGATTGGGAAAGACGCATGCCGTAACCTCCCGCCGAAGGACAACGGATGCGAAAGCGACTGGTCGAACACATCCCGGGTCACCCCGCCCTTATCCGGCCGGACGAGTTGCTCACCTCGTCCCCGGCCGCCGTCGCCCGCTGGACCCGTAGCGCCACTCCTGTCCACAACATCCATCTTGTACGGCTCTCGCCTGGCGTGGACGTGCTCGACCTCACGGCGGCACTGCGGGACAGGGGCCACCTCGCCTCGCCCAACCACGTCCTCGTCGGGCAGCCGCTGTACTTCGGCGGGCCCGGCAGCCGGCCCTCGCCCGCGCGGGCCGTGCCGTACGAGCCGGGGAAGCCCTGTGACGTCACGGTCGGCGTGCTGGACACCGGGCTCGCGCCGCACCCCTGGCTCCGCGAGTGGTACCGGGACGAGATCGCCGAGACCCCCGACGCCGACGGCGACGGAGCGCTCGACGAGCAGGCCGGGCACGGGACCTTCGTCGCCGGGCTGATCCTGCGGCACGCGCCGGGTGTGCGGCTGCGGGTCCTGCGGCTGCTCGACAGCCACGGCGCCGGCGACGAGGCGCGGCTGCTGGCCGCCCTCGACCGGCTCAGGGGACAGGGCGTAGACGTGCTGAACCTGTCCTTCGGCGGCTACACCTTCGACGACCAGCCGCCGCTCGGCCTGGCGGACGCCCTGAGCGCCTTCCCGGCGGCCGTCGCCTGCGCGGGCAACACCGGCTCCCCCCGCCCCTTCTGGCCCGCCGCCCTCCCCGGCGTGGTCGCGGTCGCGGCGCTGGACGGGGACGCGCGGGCCGCCTTCTCGGCGTACGGCCCGTGGGTGGACGCCTGCGCCCAGGGCGTCGGCCTGACGAGCAGCTTCGTGGAGCACTCGGGCTTCCATGGCTACGCCTCCTGGAGCGGCACCTCCTTCGCCACCGCGATCGTCACCGGAGCCGTCGCCCGCCTGTGCCGCGACATGCCGCCGCCCGATGCCGTACGGCAGGCACTCGGCGGAAGCCGGCGAATCCCCGATCTCGGGGTCGTCGTCGCCCCGGCTCGATAGGGTGCTCACGCACCGTCCCCCCGCCAACGCGTGAAGTCACATCGATGTCACCAGAGTCACCACAGTCATCCGAGTCATCCGAGAAGTCGTTCGCCACCCTCGACCAGGCCGCCTGGGAGGAGCTCGTCGCCCGGTTCGACGGCAGGATGTGGGCCGTCGCCCGGGCCTTCGGCCTGAGCCCCGCCGACGCGGCCGACGCCGTCCAGGGAGCCTGGCTGCGGATGGTCGAGAGCCTCGACGGCATCCGCGATCCCGAGCGGATCGGCGCCTGGCTCGTCACCACGACCCGGCACGAAGCCGTCCGCCTGAGCCGCAAGGCCCGAGGGGAGGTGATGGCCGACCATGAGCTCCCCGACGTCGCGGGTCCCGATCCGGCGGCGGCCATCGTCGACGCCGACTTCGGCAGGCACGTGTGGCAGCGGCTCCACACGCTGGGCGAGCCGTGCCGGTCCCTGCTCCGCCTGTACGTGCTGAACCCCGACGCGAAATACGCCCAGATCGCGATCCGCCTGAACCTCCCCGTCGGCAGCATCGGCCCCACCCGCGCCCGCTGCCTGTCCCGCCTCCGCACCCTGGTCCAGGACGACGACGCGTGATCCCCCAAGGCATCGGTACCCAAGACCGTTTCACGCGGGAGGAAGGCTCTCCGGAGGAGGAACACGCATGAGCGAGGAATACCTGCTGGCCGCGCTTCGGATGGCCGCCGGGGTGGACCCGGTGCCCGGCCGGGTCTCAGCCGACGCCCGCGCCGCCTTCGCGCTCCGCCTGCCCGGCGGTGTCATCGCCGCCCCCGTCAAGGTGTCCGCACCCCCGGGCGCCCGATCCGCGCCGGCCACCGGGACGTCTCCAGAGACCGGCACGTCTCCGGAGACCGGCACGTACGGCACGGCGCCGGGGGACGGCCCGGCGATGCGTCGGTTCACAGCGGACGGCCTGACCATCGACGTCGAACCGGCCGTCGTCGGCGGACGCCTGGAGGTGGCCGGGCAGGTCTCCCCACCGCCGGGCCCGGGCTGGGAGGTCGAGGTCCGCACCGCCCATATCAGCAAGACCCGGGCGCCTTCGGAGAGCGGCCACTTCGCGGTGTCCGGGTTGCCTCCCGGCTGGGTCAGCGTGGTCTGCCATCGTCCGGGCCTGCCCCCGGTGTCCACCCGCTGGCTGCACGTCCGAGCATGACTCCGAGCATGACTCCGAGCATGACATCGGCTCCCCAAGACTCCGTGACCGCCGCCGCGCTCATCGCCCGAGCGGAGGCCGCCGTCGTCCTCGCCGGCACCGACCCCCACCTCGCCCTGGCCGAGGCGCGAGCCGTACTCGCGGAACTCCCAGCGCCTCGGCCTCGGTACGGCGAGGCGCCCCCGGACATGGCGTCCACGCCGCCGGCCTTCCGGGAGGCGGTTTCCGTCGCGCTGCGGGCGTCGGCGCTGGCGGCGCGGGAGCTGGGCGACCTCGCTCTGGCCGAGGAACGGTTGCGGCAGGCCATCGAGGCCGGGAAGGGATTCCCGCGGCGGGTGGCGCAGGCCCAGATGTCGCTGGTGACGATCAAGGCCCAGCTCGGCGATCCCGACGGCGCGCTGCGCCTGGCCGACCTCGCCGAGCGGAACCTTGCGGGAAGCGACCTGGCGCGGCTGGGCGTGCAGCGTTCGGTCGCGCTCATGGTGCTCGGCCGCCACCAGGACGCGGTCGGCCACTGCCACGGCGCGATCGAGTCGCTGGACGAGGACCCCAGGTTTCAGGCAGGCGCCCTCCTCAACCGCGGCATCGCCTACACCTTCCTGGAGGAGTACGGCAGAGCTGAGGCCGACCTGTCGAGGTGCGCGGAGATCGCTCGGGCGGCGGGCCTTGACCACGTCGCCATGCTGGCCGAGGGGAACCTGCCATTCGCGGCGGCGCGGCAAGGTGACATTCCAGCCGCTTTCGAGAGGTACCAGGCGGCGGAGGCGGCCCTGCTGGGCTATCCCGAGCGTCTTGCGGCCATGCGGGCGGACTTCGCGGAGGCGCTTGTGTCGGCACGGCTCCCGGTCGAGGCGCGGGCGCTCCTTGAGCAGGCCTTACCCGACCTGCTGGCCGCCGGAGCGCAGGCGTCGCTTCCCGACGCCCGGTTGACGCTCGCCCAGGTCGAGCTCCTCACCGGCGACCTCCACCAGGCCAGAGCCACAGCGGAGGACGCGCTGTCGGAGCTGGCCGCCCAGGGCAGAGCCGCATGGACGCCCCTCGCGACGGAAGTGCTGCTGCGCGTCCGGCTGGCCCAGGAGACCCCGAGCGGGGAGTTGCTGTCGGACCTGTTGTCGTGCGCGTCCAGGCTCGCGGACGGCGGCTGGGCCACCGCCTCCTCCGCGCTGCGGCTCACCGCCGCCGAGACAGCCCGGCGGCTCGGCGAACATGCCATCGCGCGGACCCAGCTCGACCTGGTGGCAGGCTCCGCGACCCGGCCCGTCGTCAGGCACCACGCTCAGGCCATGCGTCTCCACCTCGACGGCGATCGTCTGGGCGCCCTTGACGCAGCCCGCGCCGGCCTCGAACCGCCGCATCATCCAGCCATAGGGCACGCGGCAGCCCAGGGAGATGACCGGCCCGGTGGGACCGCTATGGCGGAGCCCGAGCTACGCGCGCACGCGGCTCGCCCGGCTGAGGAGCTGGCCGCTTTCGGCCTGAAGGTGGCCATGGAGAGCGGCGACGCCTGGACGGTCCTCACGTGGGCCGAGCGGTGGCGGGCCATCGTTCGAGGCACATCGCCGTCGTCCCTCTCACGTCTCGAAGACCCCTGCGTCTCCCCGCCCGGAAACCCCTGCGTCTCCGCTCCCCGAATTCTCCACGCCTGGCTTCTTTCGGGCCGCTCCCCCTTGACGGGCTCGCTTGTCGAGCTGGTGCGGGACGGGGACGACCTCGCCGCGGTGGTGGTCAATTCAGGGGAGTGCGCCCTCCGCCCCCTCGGTTCGTACGCGGCGGCGACGGAGGCGACCGTCCGAGTGCGGTACGGCTTGCGCCGCCGCAATCTTCAGGACGCCGAGCTTCAGGACGCCGGGGCCGCTGACGGGCTGGCCCGCGAGCTGGCCGCGCTCGACCGGCAGGTGCTCGTACCGCTCGGCCTGACCGACGGGCCGGTGGTGATCGTGCCGACCGGCGCCCTGTGCACGCTGCCCTGGCCGCTGCTCCCCTCGCTACGCGGACGCCCGGTCTCGGTGGCCTCCGAGGCCGCGTCCTGGCTCGCCAGACGTCTCCCGATGATCTCTCAGGCATCCTCGGAGGTCATGCCCGGGCCTCACGGCCCGGCGGTGCGGGAGCGAGGGGGCCTTCCTCTCGTGGAGGCGGTGACCGCGCCAGGCGGCGGACCGCTTGTCGTGGCGGTGGCCGGGCCGGGGCTGACGCATGCGGGGGCGGAGGCGGACATGGTCGTCCGGGCACACCCCCGAGGAAGCCGGATCGGGGCTACCAGGGACGAGGTGCTCGCCGTGCTGGAACGGGCGGACGTGGTCCATGTGGCCGCCCATGGGATGTTCTCTCCGCGTAGCCCGATGCTGTCGAAGATCGACCTCGACGATGGACCGCTGATGGCCTATGACCTGCTGAAGCTCAGCACAGCACCGCGCCTGGTCGTTCTGTCCGCATGCGATGCGGGGATGGCGCACGCCCCCGTCGACGGGGTCGCGCTCGGCCTGGCCGGGGCCTTCCTCGATCGGGGATCCGCTTCCGTGGTGGCCGGGGTGGTGCCGGTGCGCGACGACGAGGCTGTGACGCTGATGACGCTCTTCCACGCGCTCCTCGCGGACGGCCGCTCCCCCGCCGAGGCCCTGGCAGCGGCGGCCGACAAGACCGGCATCGGCGGCTTTGTCTGTTTCGGCTCGGGCGACGAACCGCCGGCCGGCGCTCGGCACGCATGACCAGGGCGAAGGGGCGGGCTCAGCCGGTGGCGACCGGGCGTGTGGGGTCGGCGACCCAGTTGGACCAGGAGCCGACGTAGAGGGCGGCCGGGATGCCCGCCACCTCCAGCGCGAGGACCTCGTGGGCGGCGGTCACTCCCGACCCGCAGTAGGCCCCGACCGGCACGCCGTCCACCGCGCCAAGCGTGTTGAACCGCTCGCGGAGGAAGTCCCTGGCGTGGAAACGGCCGCCGGGCTCGACGTTCTGGCCGGTCGGAGCACTGACCGCACCGGGGATGTGGCCCGCGACCGGGTCGACCGGCTCGACCTCGCCGCGATACCGCTCGGCCGCCCTGGCGTCGAGCAGGACCCCGCTGCCGGCCAGGTCGGCGGCCCGCTCGGCGTCGAGGACCGGCATGCCGCCCGGCACGGCGGTGAAGTCGCCCGGCGTCACGGCAGCCGTCTCCTTGACAACCGGGAGCCCGGCCTGGGCCCAGGCGCGCAGGCCCCCGTCGAGCACGCGGACGTCGCCGTGGCCGAAGTAGCGCAGGGTCCACCACGCTCGGGCCGCCGACGTGGAGTCGGCCTCGTCGTAGACGACCACGGGACGGGAGCCGGACACGCCGAGACGGCGCATGGCGGACTGGAACGCGTCCGGGCTCGGCAGGGGGTGGCGGCCGTCCGGTCCGGGCGGGGACGCGAGGTCGGCGTCGAGGTCGCAGAAGACCGCGCCAGGGATGTGTCCCTCCTGGTAGGACTCGACACCGGGAGGGCCACCGAGCCGCCACCGGACGTCCAGGACGGTGACGCCGTCGAGCGTGGCCAGCTCCTCGGGCGTGATCAGCGGGCTCATCGGCACCTACCTTCAGAACGGGGACATCGGCCGACAGCCATTCTGCCCTGCCTCAACGACCGTCAACGCCGGACCTCCCTCAACCTGAGCGCCTACCCTTCACAAGGCAGCCGATCTGCCCGTACGGCCGTCAGCGGCGGATCTCCACCAGCGGCACGTTCTGCTCGGCGGCCGTCAGGGAGCCGTGGTAGCCGGTGAGGGACGACTCCAGCGGCTCGGCCCGCGACGCCACGATCACGCACTCGCCGTACGGCACGGCCATGACGTCGCCGATCCGGTCGAGCCACTCGCGCCGAACTCCGCGGCCGAACCAGCCGGCCTCGGCGGCCTCCGCCCGCGTGACGACCCATGCCCGGCCGCGCAGGGCCTCGCTCCAGGTCTCCAGCACGGCGGCAGCCGCGCCCGGGGCGGTGTAGAGGTGGCGGGCGCGGGCCTCCCCTCCGACGAGGGCCACGCCTTCCCGCAGTTCGGGACGCTGGTCCACGTCCACCTTGTCGACGGCGTTGATCATGCCGTGGTCGGCGGTGACGTAGAGCGCGGACCCCGGCGGCAGCGCCTCGGCGATCCGCTCGGCCATGCGGTCGGCGACCGCGAGCTTCTCCAGCCACTGGGCGCTTCCCCAGCCTGTGGTGTGCCCGGCGGCGTCGAGGTCGCCGTAGTAGACGGTGACGAACGAGGTCTCGCGGAGCGCCTGCCGTACGCCCTCGATCCGCTCGTCCACCGTGTCGGCGGGCCGGTAGCGCATGCCGCGGTAGACGGCCCGGGTGAGCCCGCTTCCGTCGAACGCGGACGGGGCGACGTAGACCGGATCGATGCCCATGGCGGCCAGGCGCTCGTACACGGTCTCGGCCGGCTGCCACACGTCGGGGTCGATGGACAGGCCGGGCGCGGTCCAGCGGAGGCAGTTGAACAGCCGTCCCTCTCCCGGCACGGCCATCTGGATGCCGACCATGCCGTGTTCGCCCGGGGGGACGCCGGTGCCGATGGTGGCCAGGCTGGTCGGGGTCGAGGACGGGAACCCGGCCGTGAGGGTCCGCTGGAGGTGCGCGGACAGGAACGGCGCCGCGCCGGGGTGCGCCCTGAGGAGCTCGGCTCCCAGGCCGTCGACGAGGAAGAGGCATACGCGCCCGGCGGGGTTCAGACCGAGCGTGTTGGTTGTGGTGGGGACCCCGAGGGAGGCGAGCATGGACCCCGGCAGGTCCGCGAGCGACGCCACGCCGTACGCGGGAACGAACGGCACAATGAGCGGCTCGGTCGGTGGTACGGCGGGCGGCACAGGGGGTGCGGGTTCTGACACCGGCGCGGGCTCGGCCACGTTGCCTCCCAGGGGTTGTCGAGGACGCTCGCCGTCAGGTCGCCGAACGGGCGGTGGCCTCCGAGAGCGCTTTGGCGAATGCCAGGACGTGGTTGACGGCCTCGGGGCCGTCGGCCGCCTCGCTGACGCGGAGGGACAGGTCGTCGGCGGTGATCGCGCCCGTGTAGCCGTGGTCGGCCTCGCAGTTCTCGTCGCCGCAGGTCGCGGGCTCGAGGTCGACGTGCGAGATGGCGCCCCAGCCGATCGTGAGCGTGACCTCGGTGGGGGGCACCCCGGGCACGTAGGAAGCCGGGTCCGGGACGACTCTGGTGACCGCGACCGACTGGATCCGGCTGAGCCGTACGGCCTCGGTGGTGGTGGACGCGTGCGACGCCGGCATGCCCTCGGCGGGAGGGTGCTCGTCGGTGTGGCACACCAGCAGCCGGGTGGGAGACAGCACCAGCACCGTGACGTGCCTGCGCACTTCCATCGCCGGGTCGAACGTGGCCTCGTGATGCACGACGTATGCCGTTACCTGCTCCTTGCCGAGCGCGGAGTCGACCGCGTCCGCGACCAGGTCGGGATAGTAGCCGCTGCGGTCAATGGCCTCGCGCATGCCCGCGGCGGAGACTCGGGTTTCCCTCATGGGTCCATCCTGCCCTGTATGGGACACCGCTTTCACATCCGATCGGGCCCGGTTTCAGCCCAGACGGCGGGGTCCGACGTCCGGACGGGGGCCCGAGGCCGGCCGCAGGACCGCGCGGGCGCCGAGGACGACCACTCCTGACGTGCCGACCAGGACCTGGTCGAGGTCCATCCGGGCGACCTCGGGGAGGGCGTCGGCCAGCAGCCCCACGCGGACGAGCAGGTCTTCCAGGGCCTCGACGGCCACCGGCGGATAGCCGTACTCGCCGAACAGCAGGGGCGCGGCGCGGACCGATCGCACCAGCCCGTTGGCGTCCTCCAGGGTCAGCGGGGCCAGCCGGTACGCGTGGTCGCCCAGGAGACGGGCCGCGATCTCGCCGAGCCCGAAGGACACCACCCCGCCGAAGTGGCGGTCCTGCCGCACGCCGACGACGGTCGGCACCGCGGGCTGCGGCGCCATGTGCTGGACGGCGAGGCTCGCGCCGGGCCCGAGGAGATCCGCCAGGTCGGCGTACGCCTGCCGGAGCCCGGCGGGCTCGCTCAGGCCGATCCGGACGGTTCCGGTCCGGCGGGAGGATTCGGGGTCGGCCGACTTCACGACCACCGGCCAGCCGATCCGCCCCGCGGCGGCCACGGCCTCGTCGGCGGAAGACACCACCTCGGCGGGCCAGACGTCGATGCCGTAGCAGGCCAGCAGCCCGGTGGCGTCGATCTCCCGATCCTGCTTCCTATCCTGTGGGCCGTCTCCCGCGAGGGCGCCGGCGACGAGTTCGCGCGCCTTGCCGGCGTCGATCCCCTCGACGGACGGGACGGTGCCCGCGGGCTCACCGCGCCAGCGGGCATGCCGTACGACATGGGCGAGGGCCCGCACGGCCTCCTCGGGCGCGGGGTAGGAGGGGATGGAGCCCCGCTCCGGGGCCGCCGGCTCGGAGGTCACGCGGAGCTCCGGCGGCATGCCCATCTCGCCCTGGAAGGTCGCGAGCACCGGCTTGCCGGAGTCGCGGGCCACCCGCACCAGCTCCGCGGCGACCTCGTCGCTGTTGCCGGGGATCGGCGGCATGTAGACGACGACGGCCGCGTCCACGTCGGGCAGGACGCCGGTCAGCGCGCTCGCGAACTCGGCGGCACCGGCCCGCGCGCCCAGGTTGGCGGGCGGGCTCGGCTCCAGGCCCGCGCCGAGGCACGCCTCCACGGCCAGCAGCGCGAGCGCGTCGGAGTTGCTGACGACGCCGACCCGGGGGCCCGCCGGCAGGGGCTGGTAGGCCAGCAACTGCGCCACGTCGAAGAGCTGGGTCAGGTCGTCGACCCGGATCACGCCCGCCTGTTCGAACAGCGAGCTGAGCGCGCTGTCGGGCAGGCCGAGCACGGGGGCGGCGTGCCCGTCGGGTACTCCCCGGCTCTTGACGACGACGATCGGCTTGCTCCGCGAGATCCGCCGGGCCAGCCGGGTGAACTTGCGCGGGTTTCCGAGGGACTCCAGGTAGAGCAGGATCACGTCGGTCGCCGGGTCCTCCTCCCAATACTGGAGGAGGTCGTTGCCGGAGACGTCTGCCCGGTTGCCGGCGCTGACGAAGGTCGAGATGCCCATGCCCCGCTGGGCGACCCTTTGGAGGAGGGCCGTGCCGAGCGCGCCCGACTGGCTGAAGAACCCGACCCTGCCGCGCCCCGGCAGGGTCGCCGCGAGGGTGGCGTTCAGCCTGACCGAGGGGTCGGTGTTGGCGATGCCGAGGCAGTTGGGGCCCACCACGCGCAGGCCGTACGCCCTGGAGATGGTGACGAGCTCGTCCTGGCGCTCACGGCCCTCCGGTCCGGTCTCGCCGAAGCCCGACGAGACCACGATCAGGCCCTTGACGCCCTTCCGCGCGCACTCCTCGACGACCTCGAGGACGCTTTCGGCGGGTACGGCGAGCACGGCCAGGTCGACGTCGCCGTCGATCGCCGAGACGTTGCGGTAGGCCCGGACTCCGGCCACGGCCCGAACGTGCCGGTGGACCGGGTAGACGGGGCCGGAGAAGTCGGCCCCGAGCAGGTTGCGCAGGACGGTCTGCCCGATCCCGCCCGGCTCCCGGCTCGCGCCGATCACCGCGACCGACTGAGGCTTCAGCAGCCGCTCGATGGAGCGCGCTTCGGAGCGGTGCTCCCGGGCGAGCCTGACCTCCAGGGCGGTGTCGGTGGTGGCGAGGTCGAGCGTCATCCGGACGACGCCGTCCTCGAACTGGCTCTGCGCCGTGTATCCCGCCTGGCGGAACAGGCCCATCATCCGGTGGTTGCCCGGCAGCACGTCGGCGATGAACGTCTTGATGCCGCGCTCGCGCGCCGCGGCCCGCAGGTGCTCCATCAGCACCGCGGCCACGCCCCGCCCTTGATGGGCGTCCTCCACGAGGAACGCGACCTCGGCGTGGTCCTCCGGCTTCACCCGGTCGTATCGGACGACCGCCACCATCTCGGTGCCGATCGTGGCGATCAGCGCGACCCGGTCGTTGTAGTCGACGTTGGTGAAATAGACGACGTCGCGGTCGCTCAGCCGGGGCCGCGGGCCGAAATAGCGGAAGTAGATCGACTCCTGGGAGAGCCGGGAGTAGAACGACCGCAGCAGGTCGGCGTCGTCCGGCCTGATCGGGCGCAGATGTGCGGTGCCCCCGTCTGAGAGCACGACGTCCGCCTCCCAGTGGGCGGGATACTGAGCTTGCACGAACGAGAGGCTATCGGTGTCCGCCTTGCTCCGTATTGGGCGAATCCATACTTTTGCTAGTCTCCTGGCTTACCCCGGGTTGACCCCGGCCCCCCCGGAGACCGGACTTGTACGGGATTGACCAGCTCGCCGCCGGTGGGTTGGACAACGCTTGTGCATCGACTGTGCCCCGGTGTCCGCTCTATGCCCCACGGCGACGCCGGAAACTGTTAGGTTTCTGGGCGTCAGCCTCATAGCACGGAGAGGACGCCGGCCCTCCACGGGCCTGGCGGGCTCGCCTCCACAAGCAGTTGGCAAGGTGGTGACATCATGACGCGGGTCGTCGTGGTGGGCGATCTCATGACGGATGCGGTCGCCCGCGCCAGGTTCCCTCTCGCGAGGGCGAGCGACACCCCGGCCGTCGTGACCATGCACGGTGGCGGCTCCGGAGCGAACATCGCCTCCTGGCTCGCCGTGGAAGGCTCGGAGGTGGCCTTCGTCGGCCGCCGCGGCGCCGACATCACCGGTCGCAACCGCGACATGGAGCTGATGGGCTACGGCGTGGACGCCCGGCTGGTCATGGACCCCGAGCGCCCCACCGGCACCTGTGTCGTGCTGGTCACGCACAAGGGCGAGCGGACCATGCTGTCCGACCCCGGCGCCAACGCCGCGCTCTCCCCCGAGGACCTGCCGCGTGACCTGTTCACCGGCGGCACCCACCTCCACATGTCGGGATACACGCTGATCAACGAGGGATCGCGCGACGCCGGTCTGGCCGCGCTGGACCTCGCCCGCCGGGCCGGGATGTCGATCTCGGTGGACTGCGCCTCATCCGCCCCCGTTGAGCGGACCGGGGCCGAGCCGTTCCTGGAGTGGACGCACGGCGCCAAGCTGCTGTTCGCCAACGCCGACCAGGCCAAGGTGCTGACCGGGCGGGAGGAGCCCGACGCCGCGGCGAAGGTGCTGACCGCCTGGTTCCCGCAGGTCGTCATCAAGCTGAACGCCGAGGGCTCGCTCTGGTACACCAACAGCCGGTCGGAGCCGGTCCGCGTGCCGGCCGAGACGGTCGACCGGGTGGTGGACGGCACCGGCGCGGGTGACGCCTTCACCGCCGGATTCCTGCCCTCGTGGCTGGAGGGCAAGCCCCCGGCAGAGGCCCTGGCCGCCGGCAACGCCCTCGCGGCCAAGTGCATCTCCAACCTCGGCGCCCGCCCCCGCCTCTGACCCGAGAGCGCCTCTGACCTGAGCCCCCGGCAGGGTCAGGTCGTCGTGGCGAGGGCCAGCGGGAGCACCGCCGGGGCCCCCGCGTGGCGGACCTGGGCAGCGGCGAGCGTCATGGTCCAACCGGTCTCCATGCGGTCGTCGACCAGCAGGACCGGGCCACCCACCTCGGCGATCTTGGTCGCGACGTCACGCGGCATCGCCAGCGTGCCGCGGATGGCCCCCACCCGCTGGGCGCTGTTGAACTGGCTGCCGGGCGGCCCGTTCCGGTAGCCCAGCTCGCCCAGGTAGGCCAGGCGGCCGATCCGCGCCAGCCGCTCGGTGAGCGTGCCGATCAACACGGGCCGGGTGGCCGAGGGAACGTTCACCACGGCGACGGGACGCTCCGCCCAGCTCCACGACTTGAGCACCGCCACCACGGCGTCGAAAACGTCGTCGGGCACCGGGCAGTCGCCGGCCGCGAACAGCTCACGGAGCCTGGTGCCCCACCCGATGTCGGTGAGGCGGCCCAGGGCGCGGCCCGGCTCCGCAGACAGCTCGGGCTTGATGCGCCCCTTCAGGTCGCTCAGGCCGGTCGGCCACTGCCGCCGCGGCTCGACCTCCACCCCGGGCCGCGCCAGGCGCTCATGCGCGGCCTGTACGGCTTCCGCCGCGATCTCCGGTGAGCGGTGCTTCCCGGTGCAGTTGTCGCAACGGCCACACGGCGTGGCCGTCTCGTCATCGAGGTGACGGCGGAGGAACTCCTCGCGGCACTCGGTCGTGGTGATGTAGCCGAGCATGGCCTCCTGCTCGGCCCTCCGCTCGGCCGCGACCCGGGCGTAGCGGTCGGCGTCGTAGCTCCACGGCTCTCCGGTCGCCTCCCAGCCGCCCTTGACCCGCCGGACGGCGCCGTCCACGTCGAGCACCTTGAGCATCATCTCCAGGCGGCTCCGGCTGAGGTCGACGCGCGTCTCCAGGGCGGCGGTCGACATCACGCCCTGCTCCGACAGCGCCTGGAGGGTGGCGCGCACCACGGGCTCCGGCGGGAACGCCAGCGAGGCGAAGTAGGCCCAGATCTCCCGGTCCTCCGCGCCCGGCAGCAGGATGACCTCGGCCTTCTCGACGCCACGGCCGGCTCGGCCCACCTGCTGGTAGTACGCCACAGGCGACGCCGGCGCTCCCACATGGATGACGAAGCCGAGGTCGGGCTTGTCGAACCCCATGCCGAGAGCCGAGGTCGCGACCAGAGCCTTGATCCTGTTGCCGAGCAGGTCCTCCTCGGCGGCCAGCCGCTCGGCCGGCTCGGTCTGCCCCGTGTAGGCGACCACCTGATGCCCCTGCTCGCGCAGGTAGGCCGCGATCTCCTGCGCGGCGGCCACGGTGAGGGTGTAGACGATGCCGGAGCCCGGCAGCTCGTGAAGCGTCTTCGCCAGCCAGGCCAGCCGCTGTTCGGCGCCGCGAAGCCGTACGACGCCGAGATGGAGGCTGTCGCGCTCCAGCGGCCCCCGGAGGACCAGCGCCTCGCCCAGCCCGTCGTCGCCGAGCCCGGGATCGGGGGACGCGCCGGTGGCGAGTTGCTCGGCGACGTCGCGGGTGACGCGGGCGTTGGCCGTGGCGGTGGTCGCGAGGACCGGGATACCCGGCGGCAGGTCCGCCAGCATCGTGCGGATGCGGCGGTAGTCGGGGCGGAAGTCGTGACCCCAGTCGGAGATGCAGTGCGCCTCGTCGATCACCACGAGACCGGCGCTCTCGGCCAGCTCGGGCAGGACGTGGTCGCGGAAGTCGGGGTTGTTGAGCCGCTCCGGGCTGACCAGGAGCACGTCGATCATGCCCTCGGCGACCTGGGCGTAGGTCTTCTCCCACTCCTCCGGGTTGGCCGAGTTGATGGTCGCGGCGTGGATGCCGGCGCGCTCGGCGGCGGCGATCTGGTTGCGCATCAGCGCGAGCAGGGGCGACACGATGACCGTGGGGCCCTCGCCCAGCTCGCGCAGCAGCGCCGTCGCGATGAAGTAGACGGCCGACTTGCCCCAGCCGGTGCGCTGCACGACCAAAGCGCGGCGGCGGTCCATGACAAGGGCCTTGATGGCCGTCCACTGGTCGTCCCGGAGGCGCGCCCCCTCGCCCGCCAGCGCCCGCAGCCGCGCCTCGGCCTCTTCCCGCAGCGTCTCTTCTTCGCTCACCCGGTCATTCGTACCAGGTCCCGGTGACGAATCCGCCCCTCGCCGCACGTGATCATGCACGGGGTTCCTGGATTGCTCTCACGACCTGGGCCGACGACAGTCGTGATCATGCACGCGCTGAGTCAGCGGTCCAGGTGCTCGGGGAAGGCGTTGATCGTCACCCGGTGCATGCGGCGCCGTTCGGTGTAGTCGGCGACCGCGTAGTGCTGCGTGCTCCGGTTGTCCCAGAACGCCAAAGTACCCGGCCGCCAGCGGAGCCTCACCTGATATTCGGGCGATCGGATGTGATCGATCAGGAGCGGCAGCAGGGCCTCGTTCTCCCGGTCGGACAGGCCGACGAGCCGGGTCGTGGACGACCGGTTGACGAACAGCGCCTTGCGGCCGGTCTCGGCGTGGACCCGTACGACGGAGCGTTCGATCGGCGGCCACTTCCGCTGGACCTCGGCCAGGTCGAAGTCGTGGCCCTTGGAGATCGCCTTCTTCATCGAGTTGGTGATGTCGTGGACCGCGGTCAGCTCGTCGCAGAGCCTCTGGATGGGCGGGGAGAGCGTCTCGTAGGCGAGATGCGCGTTGGCCCACAACGTGTCACCGCCCACGGACGGCAACTGGAGGCAGCGCAGGAGCGACCCCATCGGCGGGATCGGCTCGAAGGTGTTGTCGCTGTGCCACTCGTCGCCGCCCTCCCCCTTGGGGTCGGTCTGGTCGAGCACGTGGATCGCGGTGCCACCGTCCTTCTTGAAGGCGGGATGGTTGATCGTGCCGAAGTTCACCGCGAACTGGATGTGCTCCTCGTCGCTGATGTGCTGGTCGCGGAAGAACAGCACCTTGTGCTCCAGCCAGCCCTGCCGGATCGTGTGGACCTCGTCCTCCGACAGCGGCTTGCGCAGGTCGACCCCGGTCACCTCGGCCCCGATGTGGCGGGTCACGGGATGAAACTCGATCATCATGCCTCCATCGACGCCGTTCGGGCGATTTCCCTCAGCGTAGAGCGGCGCCCATTAACAAGCAACCGCTTGCTCAAGCGACAAGGAGAGCGCGGGCCTGGGAGCTTCCGCCGGCGAAGCGGATCCCGGCGACCCTGGCTGCTCAATGCGACATGGTTGGATAAATCCCGCTATGGACGTGACCACGTGGTACCTCGAACAGACCAGCCCCGACGATCTCCGGCCCGGCCGCCCGCCTCTCGCCGCCGCCGACGTCGTCCGCGCCGAGATCCCGGCTCCCGAGTTCAGCCGGTTCCTCTACACCGCCGTGGGCGGCGACTGGCAGTGGACCAACCGGCTCCCGTGGACATGGGCGCAGTGGATGGACTGGCTCAGCCGCCCCGGCACCGAGACCTGGGTCGCCTGGGTGCGTGGCACGCCCGCCGGATATGTGGAGCTCGTCGCCCAGGAGGGCGGCGTGGTGGAGATCGCCGGCTTCGGGCTCCTGCCGTACGCCATCGGCCAGGGGCTGGGCGGGCACCTCCTCACCGTCGGCGCGGCCCGCGCCTGGGACATCGCGGAGCGCTGGCCCGAGCTGGACGAGACCCGCCGCGTCCGGGTGCACACCTGCTCCCTGGACGGCCCGGCGGCCCTGGCGAACTACCAGGCGCGGGGATTCCGGATCTACGACACCAGGCTCAACGTGCCGGGAGACGAGGATGAGGGCGCCACGCCCGGTCCCTGGCCGGGAGCCGGCCCCCGCGGCTGACCCCACCGCTCGCCCTGCCCATTCCGTACGGCATGAGCCGCGCCGTCCCGGATTACCGGACCAAAGGAACGACTGCGCGCGACATGTTTCGGGACATGAGCGGCGGAATCGGGCGGGAACTGAGGCTGAGTCGCGACCACGCGCCTTCATCGGCACAATGTTCGATATGGCCCGACGCACGACCACACGCCCGCCGGACGAGGAGTTCGAGGAGCGGATCGTCGACATCGACGTTTCCGCGGAGATGCGCAACAGCTACTTGGAGTACGCCTACTCCGTGATCTACCAGCGCGCGCTCCCCGACGCCCGCGACGGGCTCAAGCCCGTCCAGCGCCGCATCCTCTACTCGATGAGCGAGATGGGGCTGCGCCCCGACCGAGGTCACGTCAAATCCTCGCGCGTCGTCGGCGACGTGATGGGCAAGCTGCACCCGCACGGCGACGCCGCGATCTACGACGCGCTCGTGCGGCTGGCGCAGCCGTTCTCCATGCGGCTTCCGCTGGTGGACGGGCACGGCAACTTCGGCTCGCCGGACGACCTCCCGGCGGCCATGCGGTACACCGAGGCGCGCCTCGCCGCGACGGCCATGCTCATGGTGCAGTCGATCGACGAGGACACGGTCAACTTCAAGCCCAACTACGACGGCCAGGAGACCGAGCCCACGGTCATGCCGTCGGCCTTCCCGAACCTGCTGGTCAACGGCACCAGCGGCATCGCGGTCGGGATGGCGACCAACATGGCCCCGCACAACCTGGGCGAGGTCATCGCGGCGGCCCGGCACCTGATCAAGAAGCCGGACGCGACACTCGACGAGCTGATGCGCTTCATCCCCGGCCCGGACCTGCCCACCGGGGGGTCGATCATCGGCCTCGGCGGGATCCGGGACGCCTACGAGACCGGCCGCGGCACGTTCCGCATGCGGGCCAAGGCGACGATCGAGCACGTGACCCCGCGGCGCAAGGGCATCGTCGTCACCGAGCTGCCGTTCAACGTCGGCCCCGAGCGGGTGGTCACGAAGATCAAGGAGCTGGTGACCGCCAAGAAGCTCAGCGGCATCTCCGACCTCAAGGACCTGACCGACCGCCACAAGGGCCTCCGCCTGGTGATCGAGGTCAAGAACGGTTTCCACCCCGAGGCCGTGCTCGAGGAGCTCTACCGCCTGA
Source organism: Planotetraspora sp. GP83 (assembly GCF_041262585.1). NCBI lineage: Bacteria > Bacillati > Actinomycetota > Actinomycetes > Streptosporangiales > Streptosporangiaceae > Planotetraspora > Planotetraspora sp. GP83. The sequence continues at coordinate 37,875 of NZ_JBGCBZ010000028.1, forward strand.
CGCCGATGGAGGAGACCTTCGGCATCAACAACGTGGCGCTGGTCGACGGGCAGCCGCGCACGCTCGGCCTGCGCGACCTGCTGGCGGTCTACGTCGACCACCGGATCGACGTCGTCCGCAGGCGGTCGTCCTTCCGGCGCCGCAAGCGCGAGGAGCGCCTCCACCTGGTGGACGGCCTGATCATCGCGCTGCTCAACATCGACGAGGTCATCCGGGTGATCCGCGCCTCGGACGACTCGGCCCAGGCGCGGGCGCGGCTCATGGAGACGTTCGAGCTGAGCGAGATCCAGTCGAACTACATCCTCGACACCCCGCTGCGCCGCCTGACCCGCTACGACAAGCTGGAGCTGGACCGGGAGAAGGAGACGCTCCAGGCGGACATCGCCGAGCTCTCCGAGATCCTGTCCTCCGAGACGCGGCTCCGCCAGGTGGTGTCGAGCGAGCTGGCCGAGGTCGCCAAGACGTACGGTACGCCCCGCCGGACCGTCCTGCTGGAGTCGTCCGGCGCGGCCAGGACCGCCGTGGTGCCCCTTGAGGTGGCCGACGACCCCTGCCTCGTGCTGCTGTCCTCCACGGGCCTGCTCGCCCGTACGGCCGACGCCACGCCGATCGAGGGCGACGGCGAGCGGGCGGCCCACGACGTGCTCGTGTCGGTCGTGCGCTCGACGGTCCGGGGCGAGGTGGGCGTGGTGACCTCCCAGGGCCGCGTGATCCGGGTGTCGGTGCTCGACCTGCCCGCGCTGCCGCCCTCGGCGAATCCTCCCACGCTGGCGGGCGGACACCCCGTTTCGGAATATGTCGTGCTCAACCCGGACGAGAAGGTCGTCGGGCTGGGCTCGCTCGACCCGGACAGCCCCGGGCTCGTCCTCGGCACGGCGCAGGGCGTGGTCAAACGGGTCGTTCCCGAATATCCGGTGAACCGCGACGACTTCGAGGTCATCGGGCTCCGTGAGGGCGACACCGTGGTCGGCGCGGTCGAGCTGGCCTCCCCCGACCATGACCTGGTCTTCATCACCTCGGACGCCCAGCTCCTGCGCTATCCCGCCTCCGCGGTCCGGCCGCAGGGCCGCCCGGCCGGCGGGATGGCCGGGGTCCGTCTGGAGGGGAACGCCCGGGTCGTGTGGTTCGGCGTGGTCGATCCCGGCCGCGAGTCACGGGTGGTGACGATCGCGGGCTCCTCGACCGCCCTGCCGGGCACCCAGATGGGCACGGGCAAGGTCTCCGACTACGCCGAGTTCCCGCCAAAGGGCCGGGCGACCGGAGGCGTGCGCGCCCAGCGCTTCCTGAAGGGCGAGGACGTGCTGCTGCTGGCGTGGGCGGGCCCGTTGCCGGCCAAGGCCGTGTCCTCGACCGGCAAGCCGGTGCCGCTCCCCGAGGAGCTCGGCCGCCGCGACGGCTCGGGCGTACGGCTCGTGCACGCGATAGCCGCCATCGGCGGGGCACTCGGAGCCTCGGCGGCCGACTTCGACGCCCAGCCCTCCAACCCCTTGTCGTGATCATGCAGAGGGTCCCGGAGGCCTGCCTTGAGCAGCCCCGGCCCTCAGCGTGATTGCAGAGGGTCCCTCGCTGCCGCCTGAGCTGCGTCCATTCGCCTCGTGATCATGCAGTTGTGAGACATTGCATGATCACGGGAGCCGGTGCGCGATCACCACCAGAGGGCGTCAGTTGGCGTCGCAGAGACAGAAAGGGTGACCGGCCGGGTCGAGGAAGACTGTGAAGCCTCCCTCCTCGGCGGGCTGGTGGGCGTGCTTCACCGCGCCCAGCGCCAGGACCTCGGCCTCCGCCTTCGCCATGTCGTCGACGACCACGTCGACGTGGGCCTGCTGCGGATGCTCCGGGTCCGGCCAGATCGGCGGCTTGTGATCGGGCGCGAGCTGGAAGCACAGGTGGAACTGTCCCCCGTCGCTGATCGTGGCCCAGTCGTGGCCCACTCGCGTGATCTTCCACCCGACCAGCGCGGAGTAGAACTCCGCCAGCGCCTTCGGATCAGGGCAGTCCAGCACGACGGAGTGCATCCGGGCGATCCCGCTCATCGTCGACCTCCTCGGTAACGGTTAACACCGCCAAAGAATCTATACCGGTGTCGCCCTGATGGGCCAGGCCCAGCGGTCCCGGGCAGATGGGGAAAGATGGAACCCATGGCCGTCAATTCGTTCATGGTGCCCCTCGGGACCTCCGCGCCCGAGTTCGATCTGCCCTCCATCACCGGTGACCGGGTCGCGCTGTCCGACCTCAAGGACTCCCCCGTCCTGGTCGTCTTCCTCTCGAACCACTGCCCGTACGTCCGCAGGATCGAGGAGGGGCTCGGCCGGTTCACAACCGACTACCAGGGCCGGATCGCGACGATCGGGATCTCCAGCAACGACGTGGTGAACTACCCGGACGACGATGTGCCACATCTGGCCGAGCAGGCCGAGCGGGCCGGGTTCGGCTTTCCGTACCTCGTGGACGAGACGCAGGACGTCGCCCGGGCCTACCGCGCCGCCTGCACGCCGGACTTCTTCCTGTTCGACGCCGATCACAGGCTGGCCTACCGCGGCGAGTTCGACGGCGCGCGGCCGAGGAACGACGTCCCGGTGACCGGCGCCTCCCTGCGCGCGGCCGCGGACGCCGTGCTCGAAGGCCGTGCCGTACCGGACCAGAACCCCAGCCTGGGCTGCGGCATCAAGTGGAAGCCCGGCAACGAGCCCGGCTGAGACTCGCCTGACCCCCGACCCCCTGCGTCTCCGCAAACGGCCATGAGGGAACATCTATCTCATGACGGGTGCCTTTGATGATCTCCTCGCCGCCAACGACACGTATGCGAGCACTTTCAGTGCTTCCGACCTGACGGGTCGAGCCGCTCGCGGCCTGGCCGTCGTGACCTGCATGGACTCCCGCATCGACCCGCTCGGACTGCTCGGGCTCCGGGCGGGTGACGCGAAGATCCTCCGCAACGCGGGCGCTCGGGTGACCGACGACGTGCTGCGCACGCTCGTCCTCGCCGTCTACCTGCTCGGCGTCGACCGCGTCCTGGTCATGCCGCACACCGACTGCCGGATGGCCAAGTCCACCGACGACGACGTCCACAAGCTCATCGCCGCCGAGTACGGCGTGGACACCCGGAGCCTGGAGTTCAGCACCGTGCCCGACCAGGGCGCGGCGCTCAAGCACGACCTGACCCGCATCCGGACGAGCCCGTTCCTCCCCGGCTCGCTGACCGTCGGCGGCGCGATCTACGACGTGCGCACCGGCAAGCTGCTGCCCATCGAGCTCTGAGGGCTCTGAGGGCTCTGACGCCCTCTGGCTCCCGTACGGCGGCGCCCGCCGGCCGTACGGGAGCGGACCGGGCCCCGGCCGTACGGGAACGGGAACCGCGCCGGGGGGCTGCTACGTTTCCTGGTGAGTTCCATCGCCGCGCGGCAGCCCATTCGATGCGCCCCTCCAGGCAGCCATCCGAGGCGGCTCCGCGGTCCCTCCAGAGGAGCCCCAGATGCCCAGCCGCACCCCCACCCACACGGACGCGGGCGGATCCCGCTCCTTCCGCAGGCTCGCGATCCTGGCGGTGATCGCGCTCATCGTCGTCGCGGTGCCTGCCGTCCTCGGAGCCTTCAACGGGTTCGAGCGGACCAACGGCGGTGAGGTGGCCGTCGTCCGCGACGGCGGCCCGCTCGACGACAACCGCGTCCGGCAGATCATCGATCCGGGGTCCAGCGTCACGTGGATCGGCTGGTGGTCCCAGATCCACCGCTACCCGGCCCAGCAGCGCTTCTACACGATCACCTCGGACTCGGGCCGGGGCGAGCGCTCCGGCGTCGACGTGGTGACCGTGCCGAGCAGCGACGGCGTCAACATGGGCATCGAGGGCACGCTGTACTTCGCGCTCAACCTCGATCACGGAACGCTCAAGTCGTTCGACGACAAGTTCGGCACCCGGAAGTTCCGCAGCGCGGGCGGCGGAACCTACTACCCCTGGGACGGCGACGAGGGCTGGTCGGCCTTCCTCGACCAGATCATCCGCCCGGTGATCGACAACGACCTGCGCACGCAGATAAACAGCTTCCGCTGCGCCGAGCTCGTGTCCTCCTGCGCCCTGGTGCAGAACACCTCCAACCAGCAGGGCGGGCTCCAGCAGCAGGGCAACAACGCCAACATCGCGAAGATCCAGAACGCCGTGAACACCAGCCTGGCCGAGGACCTCAAGTCCACGCTCGGCGCGGACTTCCTCACCGGCATCCATTTCAACCTGTCCAGGGTCACCCTGCCCGCCGAGGTCCAGGCCGCCGTGGACCAGGCCCAGGCGGCCTTCGCCAAGGTCACCGAGGCGCAGGCCAAGGTCGCCCAGGCCCGCGCCGAGGCCGACGCGAACAAGGCGCGCCAGGACGGCTACAACAAGTGCCCGACGTGTGCCGACATCGAGAAACTGAAGGCGCTCCCGCAGGGCATCACGGTGTACGCGCCGGGCAATACTGGAGGCGTCGCGCTCCCCACCAAGTAGCTCTTCCCACCAAGCAGGGGGTCGGAACCGATGCGACTCTTCGCCCTCCCGGTGACCTTGATTGTGGTCGCCGCCCTCGTCTACCTGCTCGTGCTCCTCCTCAGGGGATCGCGCGAGCGGGGCGGGCGGGCCACGCAGGCCACGCCCCGCTGGGAGGTCGACACGGTGATGGAGGACGGCTGGACGCTGATCGTCGTCAGGAAGGTCGCGGAGGGCAGCCGCGGCCCGGTGGAGCTCACCAAGCAGACCGTCCGGGCCATCCCCGACGACGACCCCAACTGGGACGAGCGTTACCGGCAGGCCATGGTGGAGGCCCGCTCGCGCGTGAGCACGCTGCAGCTCGAATCCGGCTAGGGCCAGGACAAGCAAGCCGTATCATCGAGAGGCTTGATCACATTCGTTCGCCGGGGTCCTTTTCTAAGAGGTGGGCATTGCCACGTCCTCGCCCGCTCGGCCCGGGAGAGCCCGGGCAGATAGGCGACTACCGGCTCGTCGCGGTGCTCGGTTCGGGCGGCCAGGGAGTCGTCTACCTGGGACAGGCGCCTTCCGGGGCCGACGTCGCCGTCAAGGTGCTGCACCCCTGGATGACGGAGGACGCCGACGCTCGCAGGCGCTTCCTCCGCGAGGTGGACATCGCCCGCCGGGTCGCGCCATTCTGCACAGCGCGGGTGCTGGACATGGGGCTCCACGACGACCGGCCGTACATCGTGAGCGAGTACGTCCCCGGAGCGTCGCTGGAGCGGGTCGTCAGGGAGGGCGGACCGCGAAGCGGCGGCGGCCTGGAGCGCCTCGCCGTGGCCACCGCGAGCGCGCTGGCCGCGATTCACCGGGCGGGAATCGTTCATCGGGATTTCAAGCCGGGCAATGTCATCCTCGGCCCGGAAGGCCCGGTCGTGATCGACTTCGGCATCTCACGGGCCGGCGACCACACCGTCACCCGGTCGGGATCGGTGGGCACTCCCGGCTACATGGCACCCGAGCAGTTCACCGGGGACACGGCGGGCCCGGCGGCGGACGTGTTCAGCTGGGCGGCCACGATGGTCTACGCGGCGACCGGCCACCCCGCCTTTCCCGGAGACACCGTGCCGGTCGTGCTGAACGCGATCCTCAACCGGGACGCGGACCTGTCGGGCGTCCCGGAGGCGCTCAGGCCCCTGCTGGCGAGATGCCTCGCCAAGGACCCGGAGAGCCGTCCCATCGCGGCCGACCTGTATCGCACGCTCACCGGCGAGGGAGGGCCGGCCATCACGCTGGTCTCGCCGTCTCCCACTCCGCCACCCGGGACAGCACACCGGGCAGTCTCCTCGGAGACACGCACCCCGGCCACGACACCCACCTCACCCGTGACGGCCCTTCCGCTGGAGCCGGCCACCTCCGCGACACGGTCGAGACCCGGACGCGTGATCCCGCCCCGCGCTCTGCTGGCCGCGGGGGCGGCCCTGGTGGCGGTGGCGGCGGTCCTCATCGTGCCGTCCCTGCTCCGTGGCCCGGACGACCACACCACCACCCGGCAGAGCCAGGGGAGCCAGGGGAGCCAGCGCGGCCGGACCACGACGAGTACGGGCACGGGCACGGGCACGGTGGCCGCCACGCCCCGGGTGGCGCCGTTCGGCGCTCCCGTCCACGAGCCGCTGACCGGGCACGCCAACGACGTCAGGTCGGTCGCCCTTGGAACGCTCGGGGGCACGCCCATCGCCCTCACGGGAAGCGACGACGACACGGCGCGGACCTGGGACCTCTCAGCCGGGAAGGAGCTCGGCGCGCCCTTCGAGGGCCACACCAAGTGGGTCCGCTCGGTGGCGCTGGGCCGCCTGAACGGCACGCCGATCGCGGTGACCGCGAGCGACGACACCACCCTGCGCGTCTGGGACCTCGCCACACGGGCACCGCTCGGCACGCCTCTCACCGGGCACACCGACGCGGTCAAGGCGGTGGCCCTGGGCGAGCTGGACGGCAAGCCCGTGGCCGTCAGCGGCGGCGCCGACGCTACCGTCCGCGTCTGGGACCTCAGCACCCGACGGCAGCTCGGCGCACCGCTGATCGGTCACAGGGGCACCGTCTGGGCCGTCGCCCTCGGCAGGCTGAACGGCACGCCGATCGCCGTCACGACGGGCGACGACGGCACCGTGCGCGTGTGGGACCTGGCCGCGCGAAAGCCGCTCGGCCCCCCTCTCACAGGGCACACCGGATGGGTGCGCGCGGTCGCGGTCGGCGAGTTCGGCGGCACCACCTACGCGGTCACCGGCGGCGAGGACAGAACCGTCCGTGTCTGGGACCTCGGTAAGGGAGAACAGGCCGGCGGCCCGCTCTCCGGGCACACCGGTCCCATCTGGGCGGTGGCGCTCGGCGCGCTGAACGGCACGCCCATCGCGGTCACCGGCGGCGAGGACAAGACCGTCCGCGTCTGGGACCTCACCGCGGCCAAGCCCCTCGGGTCCCCGCTCAGGGGCCACACCGACATCGTGTGGTCGGTGGCCGTCGGAGAGCTGAACGGCGGTCCCGTCGCGGTCAGCGGCAGTAGGGACAATTCAGTACGGATATGGAGCATTGCCTCACCGTGAGTTACCTTACCTATTGACTATGTAGGAAATACCGGCAAGGGTGAGTGGGGCCACAACCCCGTACGCCTGGAGGCATTCATGTCCGTCACCGACGAGCTGCTCGCCAACGCCGAACGTTACGCCGCGACCTTCGACAAAGGCGACCTGCCGCTGCCTCCTGGGAAGCACGTCGCGGTTCTGGCCTGCATGGACGCCCGCCTCAACCCCTATGGCCTGCTCGGCCTGTCCGAGGGCGACGCGCACGTGATCCGTAACGCCGGAGGCGTGGTCACCGCCGACGAGCGGCGCAGCCTCGCCATCAGCCAGCGGCTCCTGGGCACCCGGGAGATCATCCTGATCCACCACACCGACTGCGGCATGCTGACCTTCACCGACGACGGGTTCAAGCGGCAGATCGAGGAGGAGGTCGGGATCAAGCCCGACTGGGCCGCCGAGGCGTTCACGGACCTCGACGAGGACGTCATCCAGTCCGTGAACCGGATCAAGGCCGACCCGTTCATCCCGCACCGCGACTCGGTCCGCGGCTTCGTCTACGACGTCACGACCGGCCGCCTCCGCGAGGTCAAGGCCTGACGTACGGCAGGCGCCCGGCGGCGAGCTCTCAGGCGTCGATGTGGTCCCGGTCGACCTCGGCGGCGTTCCCGACGATGAACTCCCGCCGAGGGGCCACGTCGCTGCCCATGAGGAGGTCGAAGATGCGCTCCCCCTGCTCGACGTCCTCGATCCTGACGCGGCGCAGGACGCGGTGGCGCGGGTCCATCGTGGTCTCGGCCAGCTGGTCGGCGTCCATCTCTCCAAGGCCCTTGTAGCGCTGCACAGGGTCCTTCCAGCGCTTGCCTCGCCGCTCCAGGTCGCGCAGGACCTTGTGCAACTCCGCGTCGGAGTAGGTGTAGACGTACTTGTCCTGCCCCTTGCCGGGGTTGGTGACCTCGATCCGGTGCAGCGGCGGCACGGCGGCGAAGACCCGGCCGGCCTCCACCATCGGCTTCATGTACCGGTGGAACAGGGTCAGCAGCAGGCACCGGATGTGGGCGCCGTCCACGTCGGCGTCGGCCATCAGGATGACCTTGCCGTAGCGGGCGGACTCGATGTCGAACGACCGGCCGGACCCGGCCCCGACCACCTGGATGATCGCGGCGCACTCCGCGTTCTTCAGCATGTCGGCGACCGAGGCCTTCTGCACGTTCAGGATCTTGCCCCGGATCGGCAGCAGCGCCTGGAACTCCGAGTCGCGGGCCAGCTTGGCCGTGCCGAGCGCGGAGTCGCCCTCGACGATGAACAGCTCGCTGCGGTCCACGTCGTCGCTGCGGCAGTCGACGAGCTTGGCGGGGAGCGCCGAGTTCTCCAGGGCGGACTTGCGGCGCTGGTTGTCGCGGTGCTCACGGGCGGCGATGCGGGCCTTGGCGGCCGCCACGACCTTCTCCAGGACCGCCCGGAGCTGCTGCTTCTGGCCGCGCCTGGGGTTGGCGAACATCGCCTTGAGCTCGCGCGAGACGACGTGGCCGACGATGCGGGTCGCCGCCGACGTGCCGAGGACCTCCTTGGTCTGGCCCTCGAACTGCGGCTCCGGCACGCGGACGGTGACCACGGCCGTCAGCCCCTCGAGGATGTCCTCCTTGGTGACCGGGTCGTCCCCGTTCTTGAGCAGCCGCGTCTCACGCAACTGCTCGTTCATCGTGCGGACCAGAGCGCGCTCGAACCCCGCCACGTGGGTGCCGCCCTTGGGAGTGGCGATCACGTTGACGAAGGAGCGCACGGTCGTCTCGTAGCCCTTGCCCCAGCGGACGGCGACGTCGACGGTGAGCTCGCGCTCGACCTCGGTGGGCGTCATGTGGCCCTGCTCGTCGAGCACGGGGACGGTCTCGTGGAAGTGGCCCACGCCCTGCAGCCTGAGCACGTCGCACACGGCCTCGTCACGGGCGAGGAACTCGGTGAACTCGCTGATGCCGCCGTCGAACCGGAACGTCTCCTCGGCCGGCTCCTCGCCCCTCTCGTCACCCCTGGCGTCGCGCAGCACGAGCGTGAGGCCGGGAACCAGGAACGCCGTCTGGCGGAGCCGCACGTGGATCTCGTCGAGGGAGACCTCGGCCTCGGGCAGGAAGATCTGCCGGTCGGCCCACCAGCGCACGCGGGTGCCGGTGACCTGCCTACCGACCTTGCCGCCCTCGCGCAGGCCCGACTTCTTGCGGAACTTGGCCGTCGGCCCGTCGCCCTCGAAGACGCCGGGCACTCCCCTGCGGAAGCTGATCTCGTGGATCCGGCCGTCGCGGTCCACCTCGACGTCCAGCCGCGAGGAGAGCGCGTTGACCACCGAGGCGCCGACGCCGTGGAGGCCGCCGGACGCGCCGTAGGAGCCGCCGCCGAACTTTCCGCCGGCGTGGAGCTTCGTGTAGACGAGCTCGACTCCGGCGAGACCGCTCTTGGGCTCGACGTCGACGGGGATGCCGCGGCCGTCGTCCCGGACCTCGATGGAGCCGTCGGGGTGCAGCTCGACCTCGATGCGCGTGCAGAACCCCGCGAGAGCCTCGTCGACCGAGTTGTCGACGATCTCCCACAGGCAGTGCATGAGGCCGCGGGTGTCGGTGGAACCGATGTACATTCCCGGGCGCTTGCGGACGGCCTCAAGGCCTTCGAGCACCGAGAGATGACGAGCCGTATAATCCGTCTCCGCGCCAACCGCCGTCACACCGAGCTCCCGCTTATCAATCGAACACGCGTACGCAGCTTATCGCCACCCATGTTTTACGCGTACAAGCTTGCCAGGCGCACCGGTGTACTCGGCACTTCCGCTGTGATCTGCGTCACTTTCCGGATCATTCTGCTCTCGGCGTAGTCGGAGCATGATTGGGAACGCCCTCATCCGGTTAGATGTTGTGCCAAGTGACTGACGCCAACGTCCCCACAGAGTGGGGCGACCCGAAAGGCGATACGTGACTGGAGCTCTCGCCCCCATCAAGCCGCTGACAGCCCTGGACCGGTGCGACCGGTGCGGTGCTCAGGCCTACATCCGCGCGACCCTGCCCGTGGGTGGGGAGTTGCTGTTCTGCGCCCATCACGGGCGTCAGCACGTGACTGTGTTGCGCGACAAAGGCGCTGAGATCCAGGACGAGTCGGCCCGACTCAGTGAATCCCCCGCGTCCGCCCCAGCCGATGAGCACTGATTCATCGGCGCTCACGACGAACGCTGACCATAGACGGCGTGGCGGAGTGACCCACCTCTCCGCCACGCCGTCCCAGCACCAGCTCATGGCCCGACCCGGTAGTGATAGCGGCCGGCGACCGTGAACCCTTCCCGCTCGTAGAGCGCACGGGCTCCGGCGTTGGCCTCGGTCACGACCAGGTACGCATGGGCCGCGCCACGCTCCCGCCCCCAGCCGAGCAGCGCGCGCATGATCGACCGTCCGAGCCCCCGCCGCCTGGCGTGGGGCTCGACGGCCATGCAGTAGATCCCAAGCCACTTCCCCTGCGGCACCGCCCGCCCGCCGCCGCCCTCCTCCAGGTGCGTGTAGCCCGCGGCGACTCCCGTCAGGATGCGCCGGGCCCACTCCCGCGGCGGAGTCTCGCCTCCTGACGCGTGACGGCCGCCGTCCACCCGCCACCAGGTGTCGAACCACCGCTCCGACGGCTCCCCTCGATCCGCACGCCCGGTACGGCTCCGGCCTGCGCCAGTGGCGCTGTCATGATCAGTGGGTCGGCGTATCCAACCGTGAATCGCCGTGATCCATTCTGCGCAGCGTACCTGACCTGCACTGCTACGTTTGCGGCTCGCCCCTGGGGCAGTTACGGGAGACGTCTCAATCGCTCGACCCCCGAGGAGCGGCGATGCCTCGTCTCGCGTCCCTTCCCCCGGTCTTTCGCCGGCACAGCCGTACCGGGCGCCGCGGAAGCCGGGCCGGCGCCGTCGTCCTCGCCGGCGGCCTGGCACTGGCACTGGCCGCGTGCGGCGGTGTGGGGGCCAAGGGCGGCACGCCCGCGGGCGGCGCGGCCAGCCTGACGACGATGGGCTTCGGCCTGCCCGACGAGATCGCCACGACCCGCGTGGCCGCCTTCGAGAAGGCCCATCCGGACGTCAAGCTCACCATCAACCAGGGCCAGTTCGACGAGCAGGCTTTCCTCTCGTCGGTCGCGAGCGGCAACCCGCCGGACGTCGTCTACCTCAGCCGCGAGATGCTCGGCACCTACGCCGCCAGGGGTGCGATCCAGCCGCTCGGCGACTGCGTCGCCAAGCAGGGCATCGCGACCGGGGACTTCTACCCCGCCGCCCAGCAGCAGGTCCGGCTCGCCGGCAAGTGGTACGGCATGCCCGAGTTCTACAACTCGATCGTCCTGCTGGTGAACGACAAGGCCGCCAGGGAGGCCGGGGTCGACCCCGCGAAGATCGACACCTCCGACTGGGACGGCCTGTCCGCCCTCGCGAAGAAGATGAACAAGGTGTCCGGCGGCAAGATCGAGCGGTTCGGCTTCTATCCCAAGCTCCCCGAGTTCCTGCCGCTGTGGGCCAAGGCCAACGGCGCCGACCTGATGACGGCCGACGGCAGGACCTCCCAGCTCACCGATCCCCGGGTCATCGAGGCCCTCGCCTACGCCAACGGCCTGCTCAAGGAGCAGGGCGGCTGGACCAGGCTCAAGGCGTTCACCGACACCTTCGACTACTTCGGCGAGAAGAACCCGGTCACGCAGGACCAGATCGGGATGATGCTCACGGAGCAGTTCCTGATCACGTCCATGGCCGACACCAGCCCGGACGCCCGGATCACCGTCCTGCCGTTCGAGGACCGGCAGGGCCACCCGATCAACAACGTCGGCGGGAACGCGTGGGCGATCCCCAACGGGGCCCGGAACCCGGACGCGGCCTGCCAGTGGATCAAAACCATGACCTCGGCGGACACCTGGATCGCCGCCGCGAAGGCGCGGGCCGCCAAGCGCGCCCAGGAGGGCAAGGTCTACACCGGCACCTACACCGGCAACGCGAAGGCCGACAAGGTCATCTTCTCCCAGATCGTCAGGCCGAGCGGGCACGAGCCGTACGACAACGCGATCAAGACGATCCTCGCCGCGCAGGCCGAGGGCTTCGTCGTGCCGCCCTCCCCCGCCGCCGCGGAGTTCCGTACGGCATGGCTCGACGCGGCCACCCGGGTCATGCAGGGCCGGGCGGAGCCGCAGGACGCGCTGCTGCGGGCCCACGGTGAGGCCCAGAGGGCCCTGCGCGGAGCGGGCTGAGCCGTGAGAACCCGACCGCGGTTGAGGACCGAGACCCGCTGGGCCTACGTCTTCCTGCTTCCCTGGCTGCTCGGTCTGGTGATCTTCCAGGTCGGGCCGATGGTCGCCAGCTTCGTGCTCTCGCTGACGGACTACGACCTGATCTCCAGCCCGAGGTTCGCCGGGTTGGGCAACTACGCCGAGATGCTGCAGGATCCCAAGGTCGCCGCGGCGATCGGCAACACCGCCTTCTACACCGTGCTGCACGTGCCGCTGGCGATCGCCATCGCGCTGCTGCTGGCCCTCATGCTCAACCGGATCACCGGGCGGGCGGCCGGTTTCTTCCGCACCGTCTTCTACCTGCCGTCGATGACGCCGTACGTCGCCGTCGGCGTGCTGTTCCTGTTCCTGCTGAACGGCCAGGCGGGGCTGGTCAACCAGTTCCTCGGGCTGTTCGGGATCGACGGGCCGCAGTGGACCACCGACCCGGCGTGGGTGAAGCCGGGCATCGTGCTGATGTCGCTGTGGAACCTCGGGACGACCACGATCATCCTGTTCGCGGCGCTGCGCAACGTGCCGCGCGAGCTGTACGAGGCCGCGATGATCGACGGAGCGGGGCCGTGGCAGCGGTTCCGGTCGGTGACCGTGCCGATGATCAGCTCGGCGCTGTTCTTCGTGGTGATCGTCAACACGATCACGTCGCTGCAGATGTTCGACCAGGTCTACACGATGTTCTTCGGAAGCCAGAGCGCCCAGCAGTCGTCGGGCGACGCGGCCCTGTTCTACGTCGTCTACCTGTTCCAGCAGGGCTTCCAGTTCCTCCACATGGGCTACGCCTCCGCGCTGGCGTGGCTGCTGTTCGCCATCATCGCGGTCATCACGGTGATCCAGGTGAAGGCGGGCAACCGGTTCGTCTACTACGAGTCGGAGCCGCATGGAGCGGCAGAGCGGGAGACCCGATGACCCGGACCCGGACCCCGGGGACGAGACGGGCGTTCTTCCTCGTCATGCTGGCCGCGGCCTCGGCGGTGTTCCTCTACCCCTTCGTGTGGCTGGTCGTGGCGTCGCTCAAGCCGCGTTCGCGGACCTTCGCCGACCCGTTCGTCCCATGGCCGCACCCGTTCTCCCCGCAGAACTACGCCGCCGTCTGGGACGCGGCGCCCATGCTCGCCTGGCTGGTCAACACGGTGATCGTGGGGTTCATGGCGGCGCTGACCGTGACGGTGTCGAGCGCGTTCGTGGCCTTCGGGTTCGCGTACTTCCGCTTCCCCGGCCGGGGCGTGCTCTTCGGCAGCGTGCTCGGCACCATGATGCTCCCGTCGGCCGTCACGCTGGTGCCGACCTACCTGATCTGGAACTCCGTCGGCCTGACGGGGACCCAGGTCCCGCTCTGGGCGGGCAACCTGTTCGGGTCGGCGTTCTACATCTTCCTGCTGCGCCAGTTCTTCCTCAGCATCCCGCGCTACGTGTTCGAGGCGGCCCGGGTGGACGGGGCCTCCTACCTCGACCTCTTCTGGCGGATCGCGCTGCCGCTCGCGCGGCCCGCTCTGGTCATCGCGTTCGTCTTCGAGCTCAAGGCGAGCTGGTTCGACCTGATGAAGCCGCTCATCTACCTGCAGGATCCCCGGCTCTTCACGCTGCCGAGGGGGCTCAAGGCGATCGTCGACCAGTTCTACCAGGGCGGCGACCCCAAGTGGGAGATCGTCCTGGCCGCCGGTGTGATCACCACGCTGCCGCTGATCGTGATCTTCTTCGTCGGACAGCGATACTTCGTGGAGGGCATCGCCACGACCGGTCAGCGGGGCTAATACGCTGGTGGACCGTGCTCATCCTGCTACCACCGTCCGAGGGCAAGGCCGCCCGTGGAACCTCGAGGCTCAGGCGCCTGAGCTTCCCGGAGCTGGCGTCGCCCCGGGAGAAGGTGCTGGACGCCCTGGTCACGCTGTGCCGTACGGACGAGGCGCAGACCGTCCTCGGGCTGTCGGAAGGCCAGGCGGGTGGAGAGGCGGGCGACCTGGCCCGCAACCGGGAGCTGCACACGGCGCCCGCGCTCCCGGTGGCCGAGCTCTACACCGGCGTGCTGTACGACAACCTCGGGCTCTCCACACTGTCCCCCGAGGCCAGGAGGCGGGCCGCCAGGCGGATCGTCGTCTTCTCCGGGCTGTGGGGCCTCCTGCGGCTCACCGACCGCGTCCCGCCGTACAGGCTCTCCATGGGCGTACGGCTCCCGCCCATGGGCGGGCTGGCCGCGTTCTGGCGGCCCTCGATCACGGCCGCCCTCGAACCGGTGAAGGGCCTGGTCGTGGACATGCGGTCGGCCACCTACGCCGCGGCCTGGCAGCCGGGCGAGCGGTCGGTGACCGTCCGCGTCCTGCGAGAGGAGGACGGCAGGCGCACGGTCGTCAGCCACATGGCCAAGGCAACCCGCGGAGCCGTGGCGCGAGCCCTGGCCGAGAGCGCCGACCGGCCGAGGAACCCGCACGAGCTCGCCGAGGTCCTGACCGGCCTCGGGCACCGCGCGGAGCTGGGCGGCCCGCCCCGGCCGGGCCGGCCCTGGAACCTGGACGTGATCGTCACTTCGTGACCGTCATTCGCTGATCACATTCAGGCGGCCGCACGCCCGCTGGTACTGATGCCCGGGATCCCCCAGATAGGACCACGGCAGCCTGCTGAACCGCCCCGCCGTCCGGGCCAGGTGTCCCCTGGCGGGCCGGCGGAGGTCGGAGAGGTAGAAGGCCGCCCCGAACGCGTTGTGGGCCTCGATGGACCGGGGATGAGCGCCCCCCAGCCGCCGCTCCGACCAGCGGGCGGCGGCGGACACCACCTCACGCTGGACGTCGAACGAGAACCAGCCGCCGCGCGAGATCGGAGTGCGCTCGGAGACGACGTTCTCGAAGTGCGCCAGCGGCACGAGCGCGGGAAGCGGGCTGCCCTCTGGGGCGCGGGCGGCGGCCATCCGCGCGAAGTCCAGCATTTCCTGCGCGGTGCCGCCCCAACCGGGTGAAAGGGTCATCATGCGGGCGACCGCGGCCGGATACAGCCATGGCCAGCGGCGGGAGCACTCGAACCAGACCGAGTCCCTGTCGGCCCTGGGCCGCTCCAGGCCCAGAGCCAGCCACATCATGCATTCCCACGGCACCGGGTCGCCGGGCGAGAGGGCCGCGGCCGACAGCAGCGGCTGCCGGGCCAGCTCCATCGCCGCGTGATAGGTCCGCAGCCGATCGGCCTGTACGGCTCGCGCCCGCACATCGGGCTTGAGAGCCCAGGCCTCTTCGATCCTGACCCGGCCCAGCCACAGCCACAGGTCCGCGTTGGCCTGGTCGCGGGCGACGAGTTCCTCGATCGACCGGCTGGAGCCGATCGCGGCACGCGACAGCGCGTCCAGCCGGAGCGAACGCAGCTCAGCGTCTCCCCGGCTCGCCATGAGCGCGGTGACCCCGGCCGCCGGATCGCCTCGCTGGACGGCGCCGACCGCGTCGTCCAGCACGCTGTCCGCCCACGGGCGGTCTGGGATCACTCGTGGCCCCCGAGCACGCGCCCGATCCACTTCGATCACTCCCATGAGGCGCGAGCCTAGGAGTGCAAAGGTGGTCCGGCGCTACCACGATGTAACGCCGGTGTTAACCGTCTCCGGGCGCGACCTAGTCGAGGTAGTCGCGGAGGACCTGCGACCGGGACGGGTGGCGGAGCTTCGACATGGTCTTCGACTCGATCTGGCGGATCCGCTCCCGGGTCACGCCGTAGACCTTGCCGATCTCGTCGAGGGTCTTCGGCTGGCCGTCGGTGAGGCCGAACCGCATCGAGACGACGCCCGCCTCCCGCTCGGACAGCGTGTCCAGAACGGAGTGCAACTGCTCCTGCAGCAGCGTGAAGCTGACGGCGTCCGCCGGCACGATGGCCTCGGAGTCCTCGATCAGGTCACCGAACTCGCTGTCGCCCTCCTCGCCGAGGGGGGTGTGCAGGGAGATCGGCTCGCGGCCGTACTTCTGGACCTCGATGACCTTCTCGGGGGTCATGTCGAGCTCCCGGGCCAGCTCCTCCGGCGTGGGCTCCCGGCCGAGGTCCTGCAGCATCTGCCGCTGGACCCGGGCCAGCTTGTTGATCACTTCGACCATGTGGACCGGGATGCGGATGGTCCGCGCCTGGTCGGCCATGGCCCGGGTGATCGCCTGCCGGATCCACCACGTGGCGTACGTGGAGAACTTGTAGCCCTTGGTGTAGTCGAACTTCTCGACCGCGCGGATCAGGCCCAGGTTGCCCTCCTGGATCAGGTCCAGGAAGAGCATGCCGCGCCCGGTGTACCGCTTGGCCAGCGAGACGACGAGACGGAGGTTGGCCTCCAGCAGGTGGTTCTTGGCACGGCGGCCGTCCTCGGCGATCCACTCAAGCTCGGCGCGGACGTCGACCGGGAGTTGCTCCCCGTCCGTGGCGAGCTGCTCCTCGGCGAACAGACCGGCCTCGATGCGCTTGGCGAGCTCGACCTCCTGCTCGGCGTTGAGGAGGGGGACCTTGCCGATCTGCTTGAGGTAGTCCTTGACCGGGTCGGCGGTGGCTCCGGCGGCCGCGACCTGGGCCACGGGCGCGTCGTCATCGTCGTCGGTGAGGATCAGAACCTCGTCCTCGGACTGGACGATGACCTCGGCCTTGGGCTCGTCGCCCTCTGCGTCGGCCTCCACCTCGACGTCGGCCTCGGCGTCGCCCTCGATCTCCACCTCGGCTTCGATCTCGACGTCCTCGACCTCCAGGTCGAAGTCCTCGATCTCGACGTCGGCCTCGAGGTCGAGGTCTTCGTCGTCCTCGGCGGAGCCGGCGGACTTGGGCTTGGGCTCGGCCTTGGCGGCCTTGAGCTCAGGACCGGCCGAGGGGGCCTCGGGGCCGTCCTTGGCGGCGGGCTTCGCAGCCGGCGCGGTCTTCTTGGCAGGCGCCGCCTTTGCCGGAGCCTTGGCGGCCGCGGGCTTGGCAGGCCCCTTCTTGGCGGCGGGCTTGGCGGCCGGAGCGGAGTCGGTCACCACGGCGGTGACGGTCTCCGGCTGCGACTCCTTCGCCGCGGCGGATTTGGTGGTCTTCTTGACGGGCGCGGTGGTGCGGCGCTTGGCTTGACCTCGAGACCGCTTGGGCGCCGCCGCGGAGTCCGCCGCGGTCACCACGACGGTCACACCCTCTTTGCTGAGGCTGCGCAGGAATCCAGCGGCGTGCGACAGCGGGATGTCCGCTTCCTCGAAGGCCTTGCGGACATCCTCGGACTCGAGGAAACCCTGCGAGCGCCCACGCTCGAGGAGCTGCTGAATCACTGGCTCGTTCAGCTCCGATGGCTTCGAGCGAGTCGAACTTGCAGGCGACACGAACACCTCTCGAACGAACGCATGGCGAGAATGGACCCAGGTGCTTCTTCTTTTCCGGTGGTGAGGCCGCGCGGATCGCGACATGCCATTGTGGCACGCCACGACGCCTGAAACGGCCACGTCCCGCCGGTTGCTCCTCCACCCTAGGCCGACCGAGACACTAGTGCGTACGGAAGGAGGTCACCGATACCCGAAAGCAACCGTTATGACTGTTTCATTCAGTCACTCTTCGTGGCGGCTGGTACATGAACCGCGAGGACCGTCACGTCATCATCCTGTTCATACCCGGACAACATCCGATCCACCAGGAAATCAAGGAGCATATGCGGGCTGGCCACGACTTCCGGGGGCGCCTCGGCCACAACGGACGAAAGCTCCCGTAGCCCCGCGTCGAGCCCGCGCTTGCGGTTCTCCACGAGACCATCCGAGTACAGCACCGCGGTGTGCCCCGGCGGCACACAGAACCGGAACTGCCTCCGGCTGGTGGCCCAGCCGAGCGGCGTCCCGGGCTCGGTCTCGTGCAGCAGGGCGGTGCCCTGGGGCGACACCAGCAGCGGCGGCGGGTGACCGGCCAGGGCCAGCGTACCCTCCCCGGTGCCCGGCTCGACGACCATGTACGCCAGGGTCGTGACCTGCTCTTCCTCCTCGGTGGCCTCGAAGACCCGGTCGAGACCGGTGAGGACGGCCGCCGGAGGCGGGTTGGTCAGCGCGAGGGCCCGCATCGCGTTGCGGATCCGGCCCATGCCGGCCGCGGCCTTCACGCCCTTGCCCATGACGTCGCCGACGACGGCCGCGACGCGCCCGTCCTGCAGGACGAACGCGTCGTACCAGTCGCCGCCGACCTGGACGTGGCGGGAGCCGGACCGGAACCGCTGGGCCAGCGTCAGGCCCCGCACGACCGGCAGGCGGTCGGGCAGCAGGCTCCGCTGGAGCGTCTCGGCGGTCCGGTGCTCACGCTCGAACAGCGTGGCCCGCTCGACCGCGAGGGCGCACTGCCCGGCAAGGGCCTCCAGGAAGACGCCGTCCTCCTGCGAGATCTTCTGCGGCCGGGTGAACGAGAACCGCAGCGCCCCGAGGGCCCGGCCGGCCGCGAGGAGCGGCAGGCCCACCCAGGCGCGCTCGTCGGTGTGGGCGACGAAGCTGGCGATCTGGTCCGCTTCGGCCCCGGCGTCGACGAGCTGGGCCCGCAGGCTGTCCGGCGACTCGGCGAAGACCGGGCGCCGGCTGTTGACCGCCATCGTCATCACGCTGGACTGGGAGAGCTGGAGCTCCTCTCCCGGCGCGCCGGGCGCGTCGGGGATGCCACCGCTGTTGATCACCTTCAGGGTTCCCCGGTCCGGGTCGAGCAGGGCCACCGCGGAGTGGTCGGCGGCGAGAGCCGTACGGCCGACGTCGATGATGACCTGGACGACCTGCTCGACCGTGAGCGCCTCGGCCAGCTGGGCGGTCGCGCCCTGGAGCCGGGCCGTGCGCAGCGCGGCGGCGCCGAGCTGGTCGGTCAGGCGGCCCCGCATCTCCTCGGCCTCGCGCTGCGGCGTGACGTCGGTGTTGGCGCCCACCCACTCCACCACGCCGCCGTGCCGGATGATCGGCACGGCCCGCACCTCGAAGTGCCGGTATCCGCTGGCCCGGGTGCGCACCCGGTAGCTCCACTCGAACATGGTCCGGCCGCGCAGCGCCTCACGCCAGGCCTCCTCCGCGCCGGAGCGGTCGTCCGGGTGGACGGCCTCGAGCCAGCCGTGGGCGAGGTACTCCTCGAGCCCCTGGCCCGTGATGGCGCGCCACTGCGGGGCGTCCTCGGCCACCGTGCCGGTCGGCGAGGTGATCCAGACGAGCTGCTGCTGGGACTCGACGAGCGACCGGTACCGCTCCTCGCTCCGCCGCAGCTCCTCCTCGGTCATCTGCCGCTCGGTGAGGTCAACGCCGAACAGCGCGGCGCCCATGACGACGCCCTCCTCGCCGTGCATCGGGAATAACGACACAGCCCAGTGCCGGGTGTCGCCGTTCCCCGCCCGGGTCCTGATGCGCTGGTCGGTGACCGGCAGGCCCTCCTCACCGATCCTGCGGAGCGCCGAGTCGATCAGCGCCGTCAGGTCGGCCGGGAGCAGCTCGGCCGGACGGCGGTCCAGATGCCGCTCGACAGGGTGCCCGGTCAACTCCGTAAAGGTCGAGTTGACCCGGACGAAGCGCCCAGAGGGGTCGAAAAAGGCAAAGGCGAACGGAGCCTCCGACAACAGGCCTCTGAAGAGGTCGGAGTCTGAGATGTCCAAACCGGACTCCCGGGGCCGGGGCACGGAGGTTTCGGCGCTCATGGTCGGCACCTCCGTCGCGTGCCAGGGTCTCCCACGAGGCACATCTCCATAACTTTGATTGGTAGCGCAGATCTGCCCTACATCATCGGCGATGGGCATGTGCGGACGGAAGCCCCGCCCGCCATGCGGTCAACGCATCCTGTCAAAAGACCGGCACCCCGCGCAGGAAGATCCTGCTTACTCCTTGGCCGCCCGCTTCGCTTCCTGCTTCGTCGCACGGACGCGTTCGAGGCTTTCGGCGTCGACGACGTCGGCCACCGACCGGTGCACGCCCTCCTCGCCGTACGGCCCGGCCGCCTCACGCCACCCCTCCGGCCGCACGCCCAACTGCTTGCCCAGCAGCGCCAGGAAGATCTGTGCTTTCTGCCTGCCGAATCCGGGCAACGCCATGAGCCGGCGGAGCAGCTCGGCACCGTCGCCGACATCCTCCCACACCCTGTCGGCCGAGCCGTCGTAATGCTCGACCAGGTACGCCGCGAGCTGCTGGATCCGCTCCGCCATCGATTTCGGATAGCGGTGGACGGCCGGCTTGGCCGCCAGCAGGGCCGCGAACTTCGCAGGATCATAAGAGGCGATCTCGCGCGCGTCCAAGTCCGCGTCCGCGCCGAGGCCGAGCCTCTCCGCGATGGCGCGCGGGCCCGAAAACGCCCATTCCATGGGAATCTGCTGGTCAAGCAGCATGCCGATCAGCAGGGCGAGACGACTGCGGCCGAGGAGTTCGTCGGCCTGGGGTTGCTGGGCGAGCTGGATCCGCATAAGTTCAGCTTCGCACGCGCGCGGGAACGAGGCTTGACAGTCGCACGGAAAGATGATGTGGAATAAGGGACGGCAGGTCCCCATTCAGCGAGGAATGCAGTCCATGCCCGTACTCGCAACGCGACTCAGTGGCGGCCCTTCAGCGGAGCCGGAGCCCCGCGGACCCGTGATCGCCCGGCTGGCCGCCGAATTCCTGACCCTTCCCCTGGACGCCGTCGGCCGCTGCGTCGCGGACGTCTGGGCGTGCGCCGAGCACATGGGGCTCGACGTCACGCCCGAGATCGTCGAGCGGGTGGCCCGCGAGCACCTGCTCGGAGTGATGAACTCGACTCCGCCGACCCGCACGAAGGCCCGCACATAACGGGGAAGTCACCGGCCCGCGTTCCTGATGCCGTTTGGGGCGGGAATGCGAGAGGGTGGAGACCGTGAGCGAGCGGAGCGAGTACACGTGAGTCGTCGGCACCGACGAGATCCCCGGGATACCAGGCCGCCCGACGACGTGTTCGCCGAGATGCTCCTGGCGGCCCGGGAGTTGCTCGCTGTGCGCAGCCCACTCGACGCCGAGCTCATGGTTTCGGACATGCTGGGCGCCTGGTGGGGGAAGCGGCTGCGCGGAGGCGACGTCGAGCACATCCTCGGCGAGGGCCTGGTGGACTACGCGGCCAAGGCCGGCACGCCCGCGGCCCTGACACTGCTGATCTCGGTGGCCTACCTCGGCACCGCCCGCCAGGCCGCCAAGGCCGAAGGCGCGGCGCTGGCGCTGATGGAGTCCGACGTGGCGAGGCCCCGATGGGCCGAGCGCGTCGGCGTGGTCAAGCCCGCCGGGTGTTACGTCTCCCGTGACGTCTACGGCGACCAGGACACCGTCGTGTGCACCTTCGCCTACAACGGCGAGGACACGCATGCCCTCGTCGTGGTCGTCGACTACAACCTGGGCGGCATGGCGCGGGACGCCTGGGTGTCGTCGCAGGTCGACAAGCTCCTGGACCAGGCGAGGCTCGAAGCGGCCGGAAACGCGCTGCTGCGCTTCGAGGAGATCGAGCCGCAGCAGGCCCGGGCGCTGCTGGAGTTCGCGATGAAGGCGACCAGGGCGGCTCAGGGCCGGAAGGCCCCCAAGCTCGTCAGCGACAGCTACAGCGCCTACCACGCCTTCGCCCGGGCGCGGATCAAGGCGCTGCCTCCGGGACGCAAGCGGCCCGCCCCGGCCCACACGGAGGCTCCGTACAGCCGGGACCGGCGGGCGATGCTCGCGGCGGAGTTCCTGGCGTCGGACGCGGCGGAGAACCTGTCGGACCCGTCGGCGGCCTCCCGGTGCGCCGACCACATCATCGACTACGGCTGCGACCAGGACTTCGGGCGGCCGATGCGGGTCAGCCCGACCAAGTGCGAGACGTTCCTGCTCGACTGGCTGCCGCGCAAGGTCCTGCTCTCCCCCGCCGAGCAGGACGCCATGCCGCACGCGCTCTCGGCCTGGGTGCGGTTCGCCGGGCCGCGCATCGGGCTGCCGGAGGAGGGCGTCCGAGCCACTCTGGACGCCGTCTGGGAGGCGACGGCGCGGTTCACCGCGGCCTACCGCGATCCGACGACCTTCGGTCTGGATCGCTCTCTCGTGGAGCGGCTGCTTCCGGACGGCGACCTGTCCGCGCTGGCCCGGCGGGCCTTCGCGTTCCCGCTGCTACAGGGCATGCGGGGCTCGACCAACCTCGACCTGCTGAACCCGGCGGACGAGGCCGACCGGCGGATCCTGCTGGAGATCGACCACGCCGACGAGCTGGGCAGGCACGATCTCGAGGAGCACCTGGCCTGGCATGAGGAGATCGCCGGCCGCCTGTGGGTGGGCGATCCGGCGCAGATGTGGGAGGCGGCCCAGCGGCTGATCGACCTCGGCCACGACCGGCACGACGTGCTGCACGTGCTCATCGAGATCGCCGAGCGGATCGGCGACCACCCCGACGAGTTGGCCGCCGCCCTCGACGACATCGCCGACATCCCAGACGAACCCCCCGTCTGACCCCCCACGCCCTCCCCCTACGGCAAGATTGATGCGCGAGGCCTCAAAGGAGTGCGAGGGGCGCGGCGGTGCCTGGACTGAGGGGCGCCCCGAGCCGGCGCGAGCGGAGCGAGCGCAGATGAACACTGTCGATTTGAACGCGGATCTCGGGGAGGGCTTCGGGATCTGGAGGCTGGGCGACGACGTCGCCCTGCTCGATCTTGTGACGAGCGCCAATGTGGCCTGTGGCTTCCACGCGGGCGACCCGCTGATCATCCGTCGCACGTGCGCGGCCGCCGTGGACCGGGGCGTGGCGATCGGGGCGCAGGTGTCCTACCGGGATCTGGCCGGGTTCGGCCGCCGCGAGATGGACGTGGACCCGGAGGAGCTCTGCTCGGAAGTGCTGTACCAGCTCGCGGCCGTGGACGGGATCGCGCGGGCGATGGGCGGCCGGGTGTCCTACGTCAAGCCGCACGGCGCTCTCTACAACCGGGTCTGCCGTGACGCCGTACAGGCGGAGGCGCTGGTCGCCGCGGTGGCGGACTACGCCCCGGCGCCGGGCGGGGAACGGCAGGCGGCGCTGCCGGTCCTCACGCTGCCGGACTCGGCGGTGCACCGGTTGGCCGAGCGGTACGGCGTGCCGACGGTGAACGAGTGCTTCGCGGACCGCGCCTACACCCCGTCGGGCGCGCTGGTGTCACGACGCGAGGCCGGCGCCGTCCTGCACGACCCGGACGAGGTGGCCGCCCGCGCGGTCCGGATGGCCCGCGACGGGGTCGTCACCGCCGTCGACGGCACCGAGGTGCGGATCGACGCCCGGTCGGTCTGCGTCCACGGCGACACCCCCGGCGCCGTACGGCTGGCCGAGGCCGTGCGGAAGGCCCTCGTCGGCGCGGGCATCGCCCTGGAGCCCTTCGCGTGACCGGGGCCCCCGGCGTGACCCCCGGCCGCGCGGGCCGCACCGGCACGGCCATCAGGCCGGCCGGGGAGCACGCGCTGCTGGTGGAGACGGGCTCGCTGGAGGTCGCTCACCGGCTGGACGCGCTGCTGCGGTCCGACCGGCCCGCCGGGGTCGAGGAGATCGTGCCCGGCCCCGAGACCGTCCTCGTCGTCGCGCCGGGCGCGGACCGGTCCGGCCTGGAGGCGCTGCTCTCCGCCCTGCTCCGTACGGCTTCCGCCTCAGTGACGAGCCCGGCGAGCCCGGCGAAGAACGCGGGCCGGGCGACGGCGGCGGGCGAGAGGGTCGAGATCCCGGTCGTGTACGACGGGGAGGATCTGCGGTCAGTGGCGGAGCTGAGCGGGCTCACGGTGGACGAGGTCGTGGCGCGGCACGCCGCGTCGGAGTTCGTGGTGGGCTGGCTCGGGTTCGCGCCGGGGTTCGCCTACCTCGTCGGGCTCGATCCGGCGCTGCACGTGCCCCGGCTGGACGTGCCGCGCACGTCGGTCCCGCCGGGGTCCGTGGCGATCGCGGGGCCCTACTCCGCCGTCTACCCGTCCGCGTCTCCCGGTGGCTGGCGGCTGCTGGGCCGTACGGATCTGCGGGTGTGGGACGTGCGCGCCGATCCGCCGGCGCTGCTCCCGCCGGGGACCCTGGTCAGGTTCACGCCATGATCGAAGTCGTCTCGCCGGGGCCGTACGCGACCGTGCAGGATCTGGGGCGGCCGGGCTACGGCCATCTGGGGGTGCCGCGCTCGGGGGCGGCGGACGCCCCCAGCCTGCGGCTGGCCAACCGCCTCGTCGGCAACCCTGAGTCGGCCGCCGGAATCGAGATGACCTTCGGCGGCCTTGCTCTCAGTTTCGCCACCGGCGCGTGGATCGCCCTCACGGGGGCGCCCTGCCCGGTCGAGGCCGCCGGGCGGCCCGCCGGCATGTGCGCGCCCCTCTGGGTGCCGGAGGGCGGCGAGCTGCGGGTCGGCATGCCGTACGGGGGGCTGCGGACCTATCTCGCCGTGCGCGGCGGGATCGGCGTGGAGCCGGTGCTGGGCAGCCGGTCCGCCGACTCCCTGTCGGGGCTCGGGCCGCCGCCACTGCGGGCGGGCACGACGCTTCCGCTGGGTGGCGCGGAGCCCGCCGCGCCGATCGCCGTCGACGTCGCCGCCCAGCGGGCGTTTCCCCGGTGCCCCACCGTCCGGGTCGTCCCTGGCCCGCGTGACGACTGGTTCACCCCTCAGGCCCTCACGGCGCTGTACGGCGGGCCGTACGAGATCGCGACGGAGAGCAACCGCGTGGGCGTGCGGCTGCGCGGGCCCGTGCTGGAGCGCGCGCGGGAGGGCGAGCTGCCGAGCGAGGGGATGGCGCTGGGGGCGATCCAGGTGCCGCCGGGCGGGCAGCCGATCGTGTTCCTCGCCGACCACCCGCCGACGGGCGGCTACCCGGTGATCGGCGTAGTGGTGTCCGGCGACGTGCCGATGGTCGCCCAGCTCCGGCCAGGCGACCGGCTGCGGTTGCGCCCGATCTCGCTCACAGGCCGGTGACTCCCTCGCCTCCCACACGCCCTTGACGCGGCCCTCGTGGAGCACCACCGGCGAGATCCACCCGGCCGCGCGGCTGACCTTGGGCCGGGCGGCCGCGTTTCAAAAGATCAGGACGTGAACCCGATGTCGGTGTATTTCAGGTCGCGGAAGCCGCTCGCGCCGACGTTGGCCAGCGTGGACCTTACCGCGACGTTCTGCGGGGTCTGGTAGAGCGGCAGGACGTTGACCTCCCGCCAGAGCATGTCGTCAGCGGAGTTGATCAGGTCGTAGACCCGCCACTGGTCGAACAGGGTCCCGGCCCGGTACATGGCCTGGTCGATCTGCCTGCTCCCGCTGCGCCCCAGGTTGGAGTACCACTTCTTGTCGTCCCCCTTCGCGGTCTCGCCGTTGGCGTAGACGTCGAAGGCGTTCGACACCGGGTACGGCGTGCTCGGATACGAGAAGGCCGTGATGTCGAAGTTGCCGGCCATCAAGTATTTGGTGAAGAAGTCGGTGAACGGCACCGTCTGGATGGTGACCCCCACCCCGATCCGGCGGAGCATCAGCCGCGTGACCTGGGCCTCGATGTCGCTGACGCCCACTCCCGACGGGATGACGAAGCGCAGGTTCAGCGGCTTGCCGTTCTTCTGCCGGGTCTTGCCGGAGAGCTTCCAGCCCGCCTGGTCCAGCATCTTCCCGGCCTGCTGCGGGTTGTAGGCGCCCAGCGCGCCCGCGTTGCTCTGATATCCCTGCTGGCTGTTGGCCAGGAAGTGGTTGTCGAGCGTGACGACCGGCCAGCCCATCCCCTTCAGGTCGAGCTGCATGAGGGCCCGGCGGTCGAGCGCCATCGCGATGGCCTGGCGGACCTTCACGTCGGCGAGGCTGTCGCTCTCCCCGTTGAACGTGAACTGCCGGAAGTCGGTGCCGGCCGCCTGCCGGACCACGGCGTCCCAGGCTCCCCTGGCCCGCGAGTAGTCCTCGGGGGACGGCCCCACGTCGAAGACGTCCACCTCGCCCTTGGTGAACGCGCGGACCATGTCGGTCTTGAAGCTCCGAAAGATGATCTTGTCGAGCTTGGCCTGGTTGCCCCACCAGTTGTCGTCGCGGACGAGCGTGACGGTCTTGCCCTTGGCGTCGAAGCTCGACAGCTTGAACGGCCCGGCCGTGACCGGGATCTTGTTGAGCCAGTCGGCGTTGAACGCCTCAGGCGAGGCGTTGGTCGCGGCGGGGTAGAGCGGCGAGAACAGCGACTGCCACTCGTTGAACGGCTGCGCCAGCGTGACGACCACCTCGTGGTCGCTCGACCCCCTGGCGACGTTCTGGATGTTCTCGTAGGCGATGGTCGAGTCCACCCGGTAGCCCGGGTTCTGCCCGCTCATGGCCTTCCACTGGGCGGCGAAGTCGGCCCACGTGATCGGCTTGCCGTCGGACCACTTCGCCTTCGGGTTCAGCGAGTAGGTGATGACCTGGCGGGGCGTGGTGGCCGTGATCCGGGCGTTCGTGACGTAGTCGCCGTCGAGCGAGACCCGGCCCCGCTCGTCGGACCGGAACGGGCTCGGCATGAGCGCGGCCATGACGCTCTTGACGCTGGCGACGTCGCCGTCGATGTGGTTCTGGTTCCACTGCGCCGGGAAGTCGCTGAGCCCCCACCGCAGCGTGCCGCCGTCCTTGACCTTGTCACGCGGGACGGGGTTGATGTCGAGCGCCTTGACGGGAGAGGGAGCCAAGCGGGTCGAATGCCCGCTCGTGGTGGTCTCGCCGCCACAGGCCCCTGCGGCTCCCACGGCGATCAGCGCGAGCAGGGCAACCGGCCATCGTGCTCTCAACGTGCTTCTCCGATCCCTCCAGCTACATTCCGCATTAGATTAGTAGCAGACGGTAATCGTCACAGGCCATCGGACGCGCGAGCAGGATGGCATAGAGGGTTCGAAACGGCCGGGACGGCCGGCCGGTCAGGACAGCTCGTCGACCGCGCTGCGGACGTCCTCGCTGGTGATCGTCGTGAGCTCGGCGGCGTTCGCCGACCCCTGCGCGGCCAGCCGCACGTCACGCCGCAGGGCGGCCCTCTCGTACAGCGAGCGGGCGAAGCGGCCGTTGCCCAGGCCGTCGATGAGCCCTTCGCGGCAAACCCAGTCGAAGACGTCGGCGAGGTCCCTCGCCGCCGAGGCGTCGAACCGGTCGCCGCTTCCGGCAGCCAGCAGTTCGGCGATCTCCGTCAGCTCCGTGGGCGCGTACGACGGGAACGACACCCGCTGGTTGAACCGCGAGCCCAGCCCGGGGTTGGTCGCCAGGAAGGCGTCCATCTCACGCTGATATCCGGCCAGGATGATCACCAGGCGGTCGCGGTCGTCCTCCGCCCGCTTCAGCAGGGTCTGCACGGCTTCCGCGCCGAAGGCGTCGCCACCGGAGTATCCGGCGTTGACAAGGCTGTATGCCTCGTCGATGAAGAGCACGCCGCCGAGCGCCCGGTCGACGAGCTCGTTGGTCTTGATGGCGGTGGCGCCGAGATGCTGGCCGACCAGGTCGGCGCGGGACGCCTCGACCACGTCGGGGCGGGCCAGCAGGCCGAGCGCGGAGAAGATCCGGCCGAGGATCCGCGCGACGGTCGTCTTGCCCGTGCCAGGCGGGCCGACGAACACGAAATGCCTCATCTGCGACTGGACGGGCAGGCCCTGCTCCTGGCGCATCCGCGCCACCTTGAGCTGCGCCGTTATCGCGCGGACCTGCCGCTTGACGGGCTCCAGGCCGGCCATCCGGTCGAGGTCGGCCAGGGCCTCCTCCAGGGTCGGCGTCGCCTGGTAGCCGCGGAACCTGGCGGTGATCTCGTTGAACGCCTTGGTGACGTCGGCGGTGGTGACGGTGACCAGGTCCTCGCCCCGCGGCGCTCCCCCGGCGCTGACCACCCGCACGTCCCGGGCCTGCGCGGCGGCCTCGGCCAGGCTGCGGGCGAAGCGGGCGTTGCCCAGCTCGTCGATCAGCCCGCGGCGGTGGACGTCCTCGAACAGGCCGCGGAGCACCGGCCGGGCCTCGGGCGCCAGCCGATCGCCCCTCCTGACCTGAAGCGCCTCGATGATCTCCAGCAGCTCGGCGGGCGTGTAGCTGGGGAAGCGCACCCGGCTGGCGAACCGGCTGGACAGGCCGGGGTTGGACGAGAGGAAGCCGTTCATCTCCTTCTCGTATCCGGCCAGGATGACGATCAGCTGGTCACGGTCGTCCTCGGCCCGTTTGAGGAGGGTCTGCACCGCTTCCGCGCCGAACCGGTCGGGCTGGCCGTCTCCGGAGTTGATCAGGCCGTACGCCTCGTCCACGAAGAGCACGCCGCCGAGGGCGCGGTCGATGAGCTCGTTGGTCTTGATCGCCGTGGCGCCGAGGTACTCCCCCACGAGGTCGGCCCGCTGGGCCTCCACCACGAACGGCGTGTCCAGCAGCCCGAAGGCGTAGAAGATCTTGGCGACCGTGCGGGCGACGCTCGTCTTGCCCGTGCCCGGAGGGCCGACGAAGACGAAGTGCCGCATCGGCGGCTCGTTGGCGTATCCCGCCTCCTTGCGGAGGCGCGCCGCCTCGATCGACGCGGCGATCGCCCGCACCTGCTCCTTGACCGGCTCAAGGCCGATCATGGCCTCCAGCTCGCCGAGGGCCTGCTCGACCGTGATCGGCGGCGGCGCTCCCTTGTCTCCGCCGGAGGCCTGGTGGCCGCCGATCCTGATCCGCTGCTGGACCTGCCCGTCGCCGTTCACGGGCTCCACGTCGAACGCGGCCCGCGCCTTGCGGGCGAGCAGGAACCGGTACACGAGGACCGCAGCGGCCACGCCGTACGCGCCCCAGAGGGAGGCGGCGGGCGACACCCAGACGAGCGCGAAGGCGACCGCCCCCGCCGGGAAGAGCGCCATCAGCGTGGTGAGCCACGGCGGCACCCACCGGATCACATGGGCCGCGCCCGCGACGGCCGGCCCGAGGAACATCAGCAGGCCGGGCGCCAGGGACTGGGTGCCGAACCACCCCAGGAACGGCACCACCAGCAGCCCCCAGGCCGCGAGCACCAGCACGGTCGCGGCGGCGCGGGGATAGCTGAGCGCGAGCGCGACGAACGCCAGCACCACGACGGTGTAGATGAACGTCGCGGCCAGCGGCCAGCTCAGCGCCGCCGCCACGCCCATGGTGGCGACGAGCAGCACCGCGAAGATGGCCCGCCGCGCGAACGGCGGAATGCGGAAATAGCGGAGACGAACCTGTTCGAACAGATCACGTGCCGCATTCCGACTTAAGAGGCCCGCCGCCCGTGCCCTGTCGGAGTCCCGCATCAACGCCTCCCCGCTTCGCCCCCGGTTATACCGCACGTGACGGCGAAATGGGTGGACCCGCCGCGCCCGGCAGGGCCGGTGGAGGCGCCCGGGCTCCGGCCCTACCGGCTCCGCGCCTGGTGGCGGCCGGGGTATTCGCGCATGAGAACACGCCGTGGAGTGATGCGGAGCACGTCGTTGTCGGGCACGGCGACGCCCCGGACCTCCGCCCAGAAGCGCGGGTCCCCGACGAAGAGGACGACACGCGGGTCGCGCTCGACGGCGTCCCACGCCTCGTCCCCCGCGATGAGCCGGAACTCGCCGGACGCGCTCACCGACGTCACCGCGCTTACCGCGAGCGCCCTCGGCCCGTCGGGCTCGGTGTAGGCCAGGACGACGCTCCGCGAGTAGGTGGCCGCGTGCCGCACCTCGTCGCTCAGGCCCGTGGAGGGGCTCATGTCGCCGGGAAGCCGCGGCCCCCGCGCCTCGGAGAGGACGAGCGACGCCCGCCACGGACCGGCGCCGCCGCGCCACCACGCGCGCGCGGCCCGCGCCCCGAACGCCAAGCCGACCAGCGCCAGCGATCCCCACGAGCCCAGCAGGGACGACCGCTCGACCACGTCCCACGCCGCCTCACCCGCCGTACGGCCCCCGTCCTGTACGGCTCCCGCCGCGGTCGTGCCGGCCGTGGGGGACACTCCGGCGCCGGCCATCCCGGCGCCGGCCATCCCGGCGACGGTCAGGCAGGCGATGGCGACGAGGAGCGCGAGGAACGCCACGGCCAGCCAGCGGTCGGCGCGCAGGAACGGCCCGAGGCGCAGCGCCCGGCGGCCCCCTGTCCGCCGTGCCAGGCGCCTTCTCGCGTACAGCAGGCCGCCCAGCACCGCGAGGGCGGCGAGAGCCGTACGGGGCTCGCCGGTCAGCGGCAGCAGCGCGGCGAGCACGGTCAGCCACCACACCCGTCCGGCGACGATCCAGAGCGTCACGTCGATGTCGCGCAGGGCCGTACGGTCCGCCGGCACTGCGGCGAAGTGGCCGAGCGCCCGGAGGGGCCGCCCCCGCCAGGCCTCCGCGAGCAGGCGGACCACGGCCACGGCCACGCCGTTGAAGAGCACGAGGCCGAGCGCTCCGGCCCAGACGCCGCCCGCCGCCTCTTCCAGGGACGCGGGCGTGACCGGCGGGAGGGTGGCCAGGCCCGCGACGTAGGCCGCGATCGCCATGAGCGTCACAGAGACCGACATGCTGAGCCACAGGTCACGACCGAGCATCGCGGGGACGTACGGCCAGGCCCGCACACGGCCCGCCTGCCTGATGGTGATCGCCAGGACGGCCCCGAGCACCACGGCTCCGCCGAGCTGCGCCTCGCGGTGCAGCCCGAGGCCGAGCCCGGCGACGGACACGGCGGTCAGCGCCGCCGCGAGCAGCACGCGCACCTGGCGGGACCAGACCTCGACGGCGTGCCGGGCGCGGCCCGTCTCCCTGGGGTCGACGTCCCACGCGGGGTCGTGATGGGCTCGTGGCCGCTCCCAGCGCAGCAGCGTGAGGCCGAGGTTGATCCGCGCGCCGGGGTGGTCGGGCGTCCTGCGCAGCGCCAGCTCGTAGGACCTCGCGGCCCGATCCTGCTCTCCCCTGAGCAGGGCCAGGTCGCCGGCGAGCACGTGCGCGTCGGGCTCGTCGGGCGCGAAGCGGACGGCTTTGCGGGCCTCGGCCCACGCGTCCCGCCAGCGGCCGGGGACTCGGCGGAGTGCGCCGCCCAGGCGTAGTCGCGCGGCCCAGGAGCCCGGTGCCAGCCGAACGGCCTCCCGGGCCGACGCGACCGCCTCGGAGTCGCGGCCGAGGCGCTCAAGGGCGAGGCTCGCCAGGCGATGCCCCCACTCTCCGTCCGGGTCACGGCCGACCGCCTGGCGGGCGGCCTCCAGCGCCGCCTCCGGCTGGTCGCGGGACAGCCTCGCCACCGCGACCGCGCACCAGGCGCGGGGATCGGCGCGGTCGTGCGGGGGCGGCACCGGGGACGTATCCCATTCATCGATATCGCTCCCCACTCCCGCATGATCCATTGCGGGTCGCGGATTGCCTAGACGCCGGATATATACCTATAGCTCTCTAGAGAGGCTCTGGAATCGTTGTCCGGATATGTTCCAGAGCTGACCCGAAGCGGCTGAGAGATCCGACGGCGATGGCCTAAGCTGCCACGCATGTTCCAGCGGGCCCGGAGCCCTGAGCGGCCTACGATCACCCACGGCGGTCCCGGGCGACCTGTGCTCACGGGAGCCCTGAGCGGCCTATGATCATGGCTGCGGCCTCGGCCGAGTCCGGCGCCGTCCGCGCCGGGGGCGTCGTGCGTGAGCACCGGGCGAGCCGGTGGTCGATCCTCGTGTTGCTCTGTTTCAGCCTGCTGCTGATCGCCGTCGACGCGACCGTGCTGCACATCGCGGTGCCCGCGCTCACCGCCGCGCTGGAGCCGAGCGCCGTCCAGCTCCTGTGGATCATCGACATCTACTCGCTGGTCGTCGCGCCCCTGCTGGTCACCTTCGGCACGCTGGGCGACCGGTACGGCAGGCGCCGGTTCGTGCTCGCCGGCTATGTGGTGTTCGGGCTGGCGTCGCTGTCGGCGGCGTTCTCGTGGACGCCGCTCGCACTGATCGTCTCGCGGGCCCTCCTCGGGGTCGGCGGCGCGATGATCATGCCGGCCACTCTTTCGATCATCCGGCAGGTCTTCACCGACCGGCGGGAGCGGGCCATCGCCCTCGGCGTCTGGAGCGCGGTCGCCGCGGCGGGGGCCGCCGTGGGCCCGCTGATCGGCGGCGTCCTCGTCGAGCACCTGTGGTGGGGCGCGGTCTTCCTCATCAACGTGCCGCTGCTGCTCGTTGCCCTGCCGCTGGCCGTACGGATCCTCCCCTCGTCGCCCTGCGGCTCCACCCACCGGTGGGACGCCCCGAGCGCCGCCCTGTCCACGGCCGGCATCCTCGCGGTCGCGTTCGGGCTGAAGGAGGCGGGATACGGCCACACGATCGGCCGTGGTCTCGCCGTGGCCGTGTTCCTGGCGGGGGCCGCGCTGCTGGTCTGGTTCGTGCGCCGCCAGCGGCGGCTGGCGTCCCCGCTGCTCGACCTCGGGCTCTTCGCGGAGCGCGCCTTCGCGACCGGAGTCGCCTGCGTGCTGCTGGCGATCTTCGCCCTGGTCGGGCTGGAGCTGATGCTGGCGCAGTATCTCCAGCTCGTGCTCGGCCTGTCGCCGCTGGAGGCGGCCGTCCGGATGCTGCCACTGATGGTCGCCGCGATCGCCGGCGGCCTGGCGGCCGCGCACGTGCTGCGGCGGATCGGCCTGCGCGCCACCATGAGCGGCGGCCTGGCGCTCACCGCGCTGTCGCTCGCCCCCGTGCTCACGTGGGGTGTGGAGCAGCACTCGGCCATGCTGACCGTGTCCTTCGTGGGGATCGGCTTCGGCGTCGAGGTGGCGCTGCTCGCCGCGTCCGACACGATCATGGCGTCCGCCCCGGAGTCACGCGCCGGAGGGGCCGCCGCCATCGAGGAGACGGCCTACGAGCTGGGCGCCGGGCTCGGCATCGCGGTCCTCGGGACGATCACCACGGTCGTCTACGCGCCGGTTCTGGGGGTGATCCCCGGTGTTCCCAGGCACCTGATGGCCCAGGCCCGGGAGTCGCTCGCCGCCGCGGCCCATGTGGCGGCCGAGACTGGCGGCACCGCCGGGCCCGCGCTGCTCGACGCGGCCCGCGTGGCCTTCGTCACGGCCCTGCACAGCACGGTCGTGGTGAGCCTCGCGCTGCTCTCAGTGACGGCGCTGGCCGTGGCCGTGCTGGTCCCCCGCTCCTCCTCACCCGGGAGGGCACCCGCGCCCGCAACCGGGCCCCGGCCCTCACCCCCACTTGCGCCCGCCGAGGAGCGCAGGCCCGTCTCGGCCTGACCCCGGCCATGTCGTGGCGGGGGCATGCATGAGACCGCCGGTTATGGGGAGATTGTCTGGGCAAGCCACCCCCAGCCCCCCAGAATGAGTGCCGTGAAGAGAACCCTCCACGATTTAGCCTCGCTGGCCGCCCGGATGGGCGTCGGCGGGATCTTCTTCGCCAACGGCTGGCACAAGCTCGAAGCCGGCCTCACCGCCACGGGCACGGAGTTCGCCAAGCTCGGCGCCCCCCTGCCCGGCTTCTGGGCGGCCGCCGCCATGCTGATCGAGCTGATCGGAGGGACGCTGCTCATCGCGGGCCTCGCCGTACCAGCCGTCGGCCTGCTGCTCTTCGCCGAGGCCGTCGCCGTCTTCATCCTGACCGCGGGGGACACCGGGCTGCCGCTCACTGGAGGCGACATCGAGCTCATCGTGGCGCTCGGCGCCGCGTCCGTGCTGCTGGCCGTCGGAGGGGCCGGCCGCATCTCGGTCGATCACATGGTCGTCATCAAGCGGCGCGAGGCCGAGGCGGCCGAGGACTTCGCGGCGGAGGCGGAGGCCGACGCCGTGATCGCCGCCCTGCGCGAGCCGAGGACGCCGGCCCCGGCCGACCGGCACGCGACGGAGCTCACGGACCGGGCCGAGCCGGGGTCGGCCGGGAAGCCGAAGGGATCGCCGGTCGAGCCGGCCACCCGGAAGGGCGCCGGCGCGAAGGGGCCCGTCACCTTCCCGGCCTCGTCCTCATCCTCAGCCTCGGCCTCGGCCTCGGCGTCATCCGGCGACAAGGACGGCACGGCCTCGAACACGGCCGGGAACACGGCCTCGAACACGGCCTCGAACACGGTCCCCAAGGGGCGGCTCCGCCGTACCAAGCGGGACGAGACGACGGAGAGCCCGGCGGAGAGCCGCAGCGAGGCTCCCTCACGCACCGCGGAACCGGGCGACACCCTGGTCGCAGGAAGGCGCACGCCCGCCGAGCCCGACTGAACCCTGGAACCATCCCTGGCGCCTGCGGGAGCGAAAGCCGGCCACTCCACGCGCCCGCAGGGACGGCCGGCAGCCGGTTCGGCTCAGCGGCGGCCGAGGGCGCGCAACTGGTCGGGAGTCAACGAGGAGACGTTCTGGTCGACGGGGGCGTCGGTGTACTGGTGGATCGTCCAGGACTTCCAGTCGGCGGGCGGCGTGACGGCGCCCATGGCCTCGCTGTAGTTGGCCACCCACAACGGATAGTCGGCCAGGCCGTAGCCGTAGGTTTCGGCGAAGTTCCAGCCGCTGTAGAACAAGGGTGTGACGCCGGTCTTGGCCTTCACGTACTCCAGCCAGGTCTTGGCCCACGCGTTGACCTGGGCGACGGACTGGTCGTCGGCGGTCTCCAGGTCCAGCACCAGCAGGTCCCCGGGCTTGGCGGGCTGCGCGTTCACCACGGAGAGGAAGTGATCGGCCTCGGCGACGGGATCGTTGCCCGGGTGGCCGTAGTGGTAGGCGCCGCGCACGATGCCCTTCTTGGCGATCTCGTCCCAGTGCCGGGCGAAGGAGGAGTCGTCGAAGGTCAGGCCCTCGGTGGCCTTGATGATGCCGAACTTCGCCGGGCTGGCACTCCAGTCCCAGTCGGACTCGTAGCCGGAGACGTCTTCGCCGTAGGTGAACCCGTCGGCGTGCGCCGGGCCCGTCAGAAGGCCGGTCGAGACGGCGGCCGACAGAGCCAGGGTCACACCGGCGATGGCGGACCGCAGACGCCTGCCGGGGAGGCTCAGCCGGCGCTTGGGAGAGGGAGAGGTCGAGGAGAGTCGCTGGTGGGGCATGTAGGGGTTGGCTCCTTGCTTCCATACCGCCTACCGGGTTAGCTGACGGGTTCGGGCGTGGAAGTGCCCTACGGGCGCGGCTGGGGGGCCGACGCTCCGATTCACCCCGGAAAGGTGGGTCCCCGGCTCCGCGAGGTGCGGATTCGGCGGCCGGCGCTCCGGTCGGGACGGATCCCACCTGAGACGCACGGTCCGGGCAACTGACCGGCAACGGAACAACGCGGGGGTCAACGCCGTCCGTGCCGTGGGGACTAAAGGTACACATAACGCAACTAGGATGTAAAGAGTACAAAACGGTCAGTCAACGGCGCCTGTCAGCCACGGCTCCGCGATGGGGGCCTTCAGGTGAGGGCGCGCAGGAGGCCCGGCCAGGGCGGCGGCGTCGGCCCGGGTGAGCGCGCCCCCCACGGTCACCCCTCCCGCCGGCATGAACGGCACCTGATCGAGAGCCCGCACCAGGCGCCGCGTGCCGCTGCGACTTTCTCACCGCACCCCTGTGGCGCGTCAACCTGGACGGTATCCAGCAGGTATTGAGTACTTAAACATGCTATATTTCCCGAATGGATACCGGCTGCGAATATGACGTTCTGAGCGTGGACTGTCCCTCCCGTGTGATCCTCAACAGGATCGGCGACAGATGGACTCTGTTGATCATCGTGGCGCTGAGCCGCGAGGTTCTGCGGTTCTCCCAGCTCCGCGCACGGGTCGGCGGAGCGACTCCCAAGGTCTTGACGCAGACGCTTCGAGCGCTTGAGAGAGACGGGCTCGTCAGCCGCGAGGTCTTCCCCGTGGTGCCGCCCCGCGTCGAATACCGGCTCACCGAGCTGGGCCGTTCGCTCCTGGAACCCATCGCCGCGGTGAAGAAGTGGGCCGAAACCCACGTCGAGGAGGTCCTGGAGGCGCGCGAGCGGGCCGACGCCATGGCCTCCGCGTCCTCCATGTCCTCCGTGTCCATGTCCTCCGTGTCCTCGTCCATGGCCGGGCCCCGCGCGGGCGTGCTGGGGTAACGATCATGTCGAGCGCTTCCGGACCGCTGCCGGTCATCGATGTGAGCCCGCTCACCGGCCCCGACTCTCCCGGCGAGCGTACGGCTGTCGCCCGCGAGATCGAGGCGGCCTGCCGGGACAGCGGGTTCTTCTACGTCAGCGGCCATGGGGTGTCCGCCGAGCTGATCACCCGGCTGGACGGCGCCGCGCGGCGGTTCTTCCGGCTCCCGCCGCAGCGCAAGTTGGAGATCTCCATGGACCGGGGCGGCCGGGCCTGGCGCGGCTTCTTCCCCGTGGGCGGGGAGCTCACCTCCGGTCGTCCCGACCTGAAGGAAGGGATCTACTTCGGTGTGGAAGGCGCGGCCGACGACCCGAGGCCGCTGCACGGGCCCAATCTGTTCCCGGTCCAGGTGCCGGAGTTGCGCCCCGCCGTACTCGCCTATCTCGACGCGCTCACCGGGGTCGCGCAGAGCGTCATGCGCGGGATCGCGCTGAGCCTCGGGCTGGAGGAGGATTACTTCGCCTCCGGCTACACCGCCGCGCCGACCATCCTTTTCCGGATATTTCACTACCCGCCCTCGCCGCCGGACTCGATGGACTGGGGGGTCGGCGAGCACACCGACTACGGCCTGCTGACCCTGCTCCTCCAGGACCACAACGGCGGGCTCCAGGTCCACACCTCACGGGGCTGGATGGAGGCTCCGCCCATCCCCGGCACGTTCGTCTGCAACATCGGCGACATGCTCGACCGGCTGACCGGCGGCCACTACCGGTCGACGCCGCACCGCGTGCGCAACCTGAGCGGCCGGGACCGGCTGTCGTTCCCGTTCTTCTTCGACCCCGGCTGGGACTGCGAGGTGCCGCCGCTGCCGTCCCGCCCCCAACGCGACGGCGGGCGCCCGCGCTGGGACGGCCAGGACCTCCGCGCCTTCACCGGGACGTACGGCGACTACCTCCTCGGGAAGGTGTCGAAAGTCTTCCCCCAACTGCGGGCCGAGGTCATCGACTAACTGGCTGTGCTGTATCCAACAGGCGCAAACGTGTAATCAAAAGGAGGCCATCGCCCACGACATCTCGGCTTCGGCCCCGCGGTCGCGATGGCGGGCGGAGTGGCGCTGTTCCTGCTCGGCGACGTGTGGTTCCGGCGTGTCTTCGCGCTCGGGCACGCACCGGCGCGGCTGCTCGCGGCGCTGGTCGTGGCGGCGAGCTTCCCACTGGGGATGTGGTCGTCGGCTGCCCGGCTCGGCACCCTAGTGGCTCTTCTGGTCGTCACACTCTCCCTGGAGCGCGCCCCGTAGGTGCTCGGCGACCTCGCACATCGACGGCACCGGGCCGCCGTCCGCCAGAGATCCCGCGACGAGGCGGCGCAGCAGCTCTCTGAGCGTCTCGCGCTCATGGTCGTCGAGGGGGCCCAGGAAGTGCGCCTCGGCACGGTCGATCTCGGCCGTGACCTGCGCAAGGCGCTCGACTCCGAGCTCGGTCGCCGCGATCAGCCGGTTACGCCGGTCCGCGGGGTCCGGGCGCCGCTCGACCAGGCCGGCCTTCACGAGGTCGTCGACCAGGTAGACCATCACCGTGCGGTCGAGGCGGAGCTGACGGGCCATTTCGATCTGGTTGCGGGCGCTCTCGTGGACCGCCGCCGACAGCACCAGATATCCCCGGTGACCAGCGGGAAGCGACTCCGCCGCGAGTTTGGTCACCGTCAGGTGGGCATGCAGCGCCTGACCCAGCAACCATCCGAAATCCACCTCAAGGCCGGCAGGGAGCTCGCACGCCAGTTCTCTCACGCTTTTATGATAGACGGCGCCTTGACAGATGGGCTTGACTTAAGACAGTCTGTCATGCTGACGATTTCAGTCGGTGAAGCGCTCCACCCTGCGCAGCTTGTTCATCGCGTCCAGAGCGGCGACCTTGTACGACTCGGCGAGCGTCGGATAGTTGAAGACGGCGTCGACCAAATAGTCGATGGTGCCGCCGCAGCCCATGACCGCCTGGCCGATGTGGATCAGCTCGGTCGCCCCCGTGCCGAAGACGTGGACCCCGAGCAGCGAGCGGTCCTCCGGGGAGACGAGCAGCTTCAGCATGCCGTACGTGTCGCCGATGATCTGGCCTCGGGCCAGCTCACGATAACGGGACACGCCGACCTCGAAGGGGATCAGCGCGTCGGTCAGCTCGTCCTCGGTCCGGCCGATGAAACTGATCTCCGGGATGGTGTAGATGCCGATCGGCTGGAG
Organism: Planotetraspora sp. GP83; assembly: GCF_041262585.1. Classification (NCBI taxonomy): domain Bacteria; kingdom Bacillati; phylum Actinomycetota; class Actinomycetes; order Streptosporangiales; family Streptosporangiaceae; genus Planotetraspora; species Planotetraspora sp. GP83. The sequence goes on from NZ_JBGCBZ010000028.1 coordinate 76,168, forward strand.
CCCGTGCATGCCGCTCACCGGCTCGCCGCAGGCGTGGTAGGCCGCGAGCCTGCCCTGCTCCATCGAGGTGGCGGCGAGCGAGGGGAAGCCGATGACGTCGCCGACGGCGTAGATGTGCGGCACGGACGTCCGGTAGAACTCGTCCACCGTGATCCTGCCGCGCTCGTCGGCCGACAGCCCGGCCACCGGCAGGGCGAGCTTCTCGGTCATGCCCTGGCGCCCGGCCGAATACATCACCGTGGCCGCCGGGATCTTCTTCCCGCTCTCCAGGATCGTCAGAGCACCGCGCGGGTGCCGCTCGACCGCCGCGACCGTCTCGCCGAACCGGAACGTGACCGCGAGATCGCGCAGGTGGTACTTGAGCGCCTCGACCACCTCGAGGTCGCAGAAGTCGAGCATCCGGTCGCGCCGCTCCACCACGGTGACCTTGGTGCCGAGCGCCGCGAACATCGAGGCGTACTCGATGCCGATGACACCCGCGCCGACGACCACCATCGAGTCGGGCACCCGCTCCATCTGCAGGATGCCGTCGGAGTCGATGATCGTCTGGTCGTCGAACTCCACGCTGCCGGGCCGCGCCGGCCGGGTGCCGGTCGCGATGATGATCTTCTCGGCGGTTACCTTGACCTCCTGGCCGCGGTCGTCCACCACCGCGATCGTGTGCGGGTCCACGAAGTGCCCCGACCCGGTCAGGACGGTCACCCGGTTGCGGGCGAGCTGGTTGCGGATCACGTCGATCTCACGCCCGACCACGTGCCGCGTCCGCACGGTCAGGTCGGTGACCGTGATGTCCTCCTTCACGCGGTAGCTGCTGCCGTACATGTCCCTCTGGGTGAGCCCGGTGAGGTACAGCACCGCCTCGCGCAGGGTCTTGGACGGGATCGTTCCCGTGTTGATGCACACTCCGCCGAGCATGTCGCGGCGCTCGACGATGGCCACCCGCCGCTCCAGCTTCGCGGCGGCGATGGCGGCCTTCTGGCCGCCCGGTCCAGACCCCAGGACAAGAACGTCGAAGTCGGTCACATCGACAGTGTGAGTGCCGGAAGCCGTACCGGAAAGACCTTGCCCGGCTTCACCGGTGCCGATACGGCGCGTGAAGCGGGGCTCTCAGCCGCGATGCCACGCTGAGCAATTCGAGTGCAACCCGTCATCAAGCAAGATAGGGAAACCTGGCCCGCATGTGGAAAGACACGTCGCAGTACCTGGGCGAGCTGCTCATATGGGAGATCGAGGACTACCTCAGCGCGCAGACGGCGAAGCCGGACAAAGCGCGCGTGGCGTTCATCCGGCTCGCCGACCACTGGGCAGCGGAGACCATCGCCGCCGAGCTCGAGTCGGGCGGCAGCTTCTACGCCGCCGCCAAGCGCGCCCACGCGCTCGGCATGACGCTGCCGGGCGAGATGTTCGGCGTGGTGTCCCGGGCCGAGCGCCCCGAGATCTTCGAGGCGGTGCCCGGGACCACGTTCCCGCCCATGGCCGAGGGCGACGGCTACGTGATCATGCGTCTCGTCGCCTTCGAGTCCTGACCTGGGTCGCCGGTTCCCCTCAGGCGAATGAACGTCCGGGACTTCCCCTCCGGGCGTTCACCTTCTGCCCGAGGCCGTGACCTCCCGGTCGACGATGGCCCTCGCCCCGGACTCCCGCGCGCAGTGGGCGCAGCAGTACCAGCGATCGTCCACCGCCACGCCGTGACCGACGATGCGGCACCCGCAGTGCTCGCAGACCGGTGCCATCCGGGTGATCGCGCACTCGAAGCTGTCGAAGACGTGCGTCACGCCCTGGGCGTGCACTTCGAACGCCATGTCGTATTCGTTGCCGCAAACCTCACAGGTCGCCATCGTTCCCCCCGATAGCCGATGTCGAGTCGGGCATACCCGCTCCGTACCGCCTCCAACACCGCCCAAATCGCCCCAAATCAGCCCGAAACGGGTTCAGCACCGACATCGCGGCGCCGTCACAGGGCTCCCACCACGGCTTCGGTGACGGACTTGGCCCCGCCGGCCGCCTCTTTCAGGTCCATCAGCGTCGAGTCGGGGGCGTTGATCGGCGTGTCCACCGGACGGTCGCTGCCGCCGAAGAGCACCCAGACCACGTTCTTCCCGTCGAGCACGTAGATCTCGTAACGGTTCGACTGTGCCGTGTCCGTGCGTTGCCGGATGGCCTGGCCGAACGCGTCCTGGCCCAGCCCCGGCAGCTTCTGGATCCTGCCCCAGCGGATGCCGCCGATCCGGCTGTTGGCCGTGAACCTGTTCTTGGCGCGCTTGTCGATGAGGAAGTAGCGGGCGGTGTCGGCATCGGTGAACGCGCGGATGGTGATCCGCAGGTTCCGCCACCTGACCTTGCCCTGGCCCGCGGGCAGCTTCTCGTTCCACCACTGGCAGTCGGTCACCTTCGCCTTGCCGTCCACGCTGCGGGCGGCCAGCCCTTCGCTGTCCGGGACGAGCGTCGCGGCCAGCGGCTTCACGCTCAGGCACGGCGCGGGAAGGGCGACGAGCGTCGGCTTCGGGCTCGCCGTCGGGCTCGGGCTCGGCTCGGGCCGCGCGTGGTACGGCATGGGCCGCCCCGAGCGCCATGCCGCCACCGAGCGGCCGAGTTGCGAGAGGAGGGTCTTCACCTCACGCAGGGCATTGTCCTCGGTGATCGACTGCTTGGTGTCCGTGGACAGGAAGGCGGCCTCCTTGTTCTGCTGGCTCGCCTCGTACTTCACCTGGAAGACCACGTCGCCCACGCGGCCCACCCCCTGGCCGAAGGAGTACCAGAACTCGCCCTTCTCCCTGATCCACTGATACTGCGCGACCGCCTGGTCCCCGATCCCCGGATAGTCCATCGGCGCGGAGTAGTAGTGCTCCTTCGTGGAGACGGTCGCGTTGTACTTGTACTGCTTCAGCTCGCCGTCGAACTGGATGCGGGCCGCCCTCTCGGCTGTGGTGCCGCCGAGCGCCTCATAGCGGGCGACGTTGACCGTGATCTCCCGGCTGCGGGTGACGTCCTTGTAGGAGATGTCCCTGTTGACCCAGTCGCAGGTCCACCTGATGTAGCTGACGAAGCTGTCGGCGCGGTTGTCGCTGGTCCTTGAGTCGATCTTCGCCTTGGGGACCAGCCGCTCGGCCTGGGCCGGGTCGAGCATGGCGCAGACGTCGGCGGACGTGGCGGCGGAAGCCGCCGTGACAGCCGGGGACGCCGAAGGCGCGGCCGGCACACGGGCGGCCACCGGGCCGGGGCGTCCCTCCCGGGCCATCATGAAGGCGAAGGTCGCTCCGGCCACCACCAGCACGGCCACGACGGCCACCACCGGCACCACCCATCCCCGCCGCCTCGGCGCGGGCTGGGTGGGCATGTGCCACAACTCCGGAGGAGGCTGGGTCGTCCCCTGCCACCCCCCTTGCCCTGAAGGTCGCAGGCCCCCTTGCCCTGCTCCCGGCCACCCCGCACCCGGGCCCGGCTCCTGCCATCCCGCCCCCGCGCCGGGCCCCTGCCATTCCGCGCCGGGCCCCTGCCATTTCGCGCCCGGGTCCGATCCCGTCCACTGCGGGAGAGGCCCGCGTCGCGGGCCCGCGCCGGGAGGCTTTGGCGGCGTGCCCTGCCAGGGCGGGCCGTACGGCGGTGGCGGCTGGGGAGGCCGGGGCCGGTCGGGTGGAGGGCCGTCCGGCTGAAAATGTCCGTCTTCGCCGCTGGTCATGTCGTCTCCTGAGAGCATTCGAGGGAAGGGAGGGGCAGGAGCTCGATCGCGTCCTCTTGTTCGGAGCGGTCCTTGGTCGTGTCTGACACTCCCTAGCCGAGCCCGATGCTGACGAGTTCGGCCGCGCGGACGGCGGTCCGCCGGTCGTCCGGGGTGGCCGCCCCGCCGCCCGGACGCCGGTAGGCGACCTCGACGATGATGTTGCTGAGCCGGAACCACACCGTGGTCCCGGCGGTGCCGGACGCGGGGTCGGCCACGTCCCGGGCGAACGCCTCATCGGCGACACCGGGCTGGTCGTGGAGCCCGGTGCCCGCCTCCCTGGCCTGGGCCGCCCGCCGCCCGGCGAAGTCGGTCCGCGCCACGTCGGCCCCGCCGGCTCCCTGGCTTGCGGGGGCCACTTCGTAGGACACGGTCACGGTCCGGCCGCCGCGCCGTTCGGCCCATCGGCAGCCCGACGCGGACGGCTCCGCGCCGGGTTCGGCGCCGAGCAGGTCCTTGATCTGGGTCCTGGTGAGGCTCCGGCACGGGTCGGGGGCCGCCCCGAACCGCCCGGAGCCCGCCTCGCCCTCGTCCTTGGAGGCCAGCCGCCACGCTCCCAGGCCCACCGCGACCCCCACCGCGACGACCACCGCCACGACCGCCGCGCCCAGGAGCGCGCCACCGGCGACCGCCCGGAAGGTACGGCGGGGCCGTGGCCGTACGGCACGGGGCTGCTCGGGCGGCCCCGCGAGGGCGCTCAACGCCTGACGGACGACTTCGTGAGGCGGCCGCCGCGCGGGATCCTTGTCGAGCAGGGCCAGCACGAGCCAGGCCAGCTCGGGCGACGCCCGGATCATCGGCCGGGGCTCGTGGAGCAGCACGGCGGCCACGACGGCGGCGGCCAGGTCGCGCTGGAAGGGCGGGCGGCCCTCCACGGCCGTGTACAGTGTCGCGCCCAACGACCACAGGTCGGAGGCCGGCCCGTCCGGCTCGCCCCGGAACCGCTCGGGAGCCATGTAGGCGGGCGACCCGGCCGAGCTCTGTGCCTCCGCGTCCCGCCTGTTCCCGGCGAAGGCGGCGATCCCGAAGTCGGTCAGCATGGCCTGGCCGTCCGGCCCGATCAGGACGTTGCCCGGCTTGACGTCGCGGTGCAGGATCCCGTGGGCGTGCGCCGCCTCAAGGGCGCCGAGGACGGACAGCCCGATCGCGGCCACCCGGTCCACCGGGAGCGGGCCGTCCACGCGGATGATCTTGTCCAGCGACCGGCCCGGCACGAGGTCCATGACGATCCAGGGCCCACCGGCATGCCGCACCACGTCGTGGACCATGACGATCGACGGATGGCTGAGCCGCCCGGCGGCCCGCGCTTCGCGGATCGCGCGGGCGGTGAGATCGGCGAGGTCCGCCTCGCTCAGGCCCGGCGTGGTCCGGAGCTGTTTGACGGCCACCTCGCGGCGGAGCACCTCGTCGGCGGCCCGCCAGACCGTGCCGCCGCCGCCCTCCCCCAGCCGCTCGACCAGGCGGTATCGACCGGCGAGCAGGTCCACGGCTACGCCAGCCCCCTCAGCCCGTCGGCGGCCGATTTCGCCGCCTCCACAGCGCGCCCCCGCACGTCGGCGGGGGACGTCGCGTCGAGGTCGGCGTACCGCAGGCTCGCCACGAGATCGCCCAGGCGGAAGAACACCACGGACCCTTGCACCTGGCCCTCCGGGGTCGTCAGGTCGGAGGCGAAGGCCCCGTCCGCGACCTCGTCGACAGGACGGGCCGCGGACTCGACGACGGGGCTCTTCCGGTCGAGGCCGATCTCGTACCAGATCCACTCGCCGTCCCGGGGCCCCGAGCCGTACTGCCTCTGGTATCCGGCCAGGAGCGTGCGAGCCGACTCGGCCGTAAGCGACCACGGGTCGGGGGTGTCGGAGTCGGTCACGGCGGTCAGGTCGAGCCCGGCGCCGTCGATGGTCCACTGGCATTCCGCCTCGCGGGAACGTCCCCGCGGCGGCTTCGCCGTACCGAGGAGTCTGCCGACCTCCGGGGCGGCCAGAGAACGGCAGAGATCCACCGCGCGGGTGAACGTCGGTGAGCCGGGATTGGTCCGCTGCGCCGAGCCCTCTTCCCGGGACTTGGGGAGGAGCACCATCGCGGAGGCTCCCAAGGCCGCGACGGCGACGGCGACGGCCACCGCCGGGACCCACCAGCGCGTACGGCCGGCGGATCCGGCGGGGGTGCACGAGCCCGCGCGGCCGGCGCGGCCGGCGGACCGAGCCGGGCGCGGGGGGATCTCCGGTGAGCCGCCCTCCGCGATCTGCCGCAGATGGCCGAGCGCCGTCGCGGCGTCAGGGCGGGCGAGGGGGTCTCTCGCCAGCATCCACACGAGCAGCGGCCCGAGCGGACCGGCGAGCCGGGGCGGCCGGCACTCCTGCGTCAGCGTCGCGCGGATCACCTCCGCCTGCGAGCCCTGGTGCGGCGGAACGCCCTCGACCGCCGTGTACAGCGTGGCGGCGAGCGACCACAGGTCGGAGACCGGGCCTCCGGGCTCCCCCGCCAGCCGTTCCGGCGCGATGAACCCCGGCGAGCCCACGAGCAGCCCGGCCTCGGTCAGGGCGGTCTGGTCGGCCGGCCGCGCGATGCCGAAGTCGGTCAGGACAACCCTGCCGTCGCCCGAGAGGAACACGTTGCCGGGTTTGACGTCCCGGTGCTGCACGCCTCGGGCGTGCGTCGCCATGAGCGCCTCAAGCACCCGAGCGCCGAGATCCGCGACCAGCGGCGGCGGCAGCGGCCCGCGCGCCGAGATCTCCTGTGCCAGATCGCGCCCGTAAAGGAGCTCCATCACGATCCACGGCCTGCCGCCCTGGACGAGCACGTCATGTACGGCGACGATGCCCGGGTGGCGGAGGCGGGCCGTGACCTCCGCCTCACGCATGACCCGGGCCGTCAGCTCGGAACGTTCGGCGTCGGCGACGCCGTCGGGGATCCGCAGTTCCTTAACGGCCACCTCGCGGTCGAGTATGGCGTCTCTGGCCAGCCACACCGTGCCCATCCCACCGGAGCCGAGCGGGCGCAGCAGGTGGTATCGCGAGGCCAGCGTGCCCCCGAGCGATTCGGCCATATCGGGGAGAATAGCGAAGTAGTGATCGATGTCCGGTCGATTTCGAGCGCTCGCCGCAGGACTTCGAGCCGCGCTCTCCGATGCCCCCGTGTCAGGACATCCACGGTCCTCTTACAGCCCACGCGCCGGAATCTTCGCCTCACACGGCGGGATTGCGTCGCGGGATCTTCTCGCCTCACGCGCCGGGTTCGCATCAGCTCATGCGGCAGAGTCTCCTCAGCTCACGCGCCCCTTGCCCGCCCGCACGCGACGGGCTTTTCCGGCTCATGTGGCCGGGCGACCGGGGCGGAGGCACGGCCCCCGCGCCACCCAAGAGACTGGGGGAGATTAGTAATCTTTTGTGCCCTATATTCCGATTTATGTCTCTTTAGGGTAACGTGACGGCTAATTCACGCCTCGGAGTGGAGATGGCATGGACAGGTTCGTTCACGTGATGCCGCTCGACGACGTCATCCGCCACGAGGGCACGCCGGACTGCGTCTGCGGCCCCGGCGGCCAGGCCGTAAGCGCCCTGGACGTCATGGACGGAAGCGGCGGAAGCGACGGAAGCGACGGCTGGGACGGCTGGGACGGCATGGACAGTGCCGACGGCATCGATGGCCCGGACGGCATAGACGACCATCGGGACGACGTGTGGCCGGTCGTGGAGGCCGGGGGCCCGCACCTGGCGGTCGGCATGATCTACCACCACTATCCCCTCCGGCCCTGTCACGAGTGGGAAGCCTCCCCCGAGCTGTAGCCCGGACCTCCCCCCATGCTGTAGCCCCGGACCTCACCAGAGGCGTGCGGACGGACCTCCCCGAGGCCGCTGAGCATGCGTGTCACAGACTGAGGGCGTGTCTCGTCCTCAGTATGTGAACGACCATGACGACCTCGCGGCCGAGTTCGACGCGCTGCGCCCCCGGCTCGTGGGAGTGGCATACGCCCTGCTCGGCAGCGTCGACGAGGCCGAGGACGTCGTCCAGGACGCCTGGCTCCGCCTCCGGACCGCCAATCGCGGCCGCGGGAGTGACTGGGAGACTCACGAGGAGAGCGGCGAGATCCGGGACGTGACGGGATGGCTCGTCGTGACGGTGTCCCGGCTCGCCCTGGACGTGCTCCGTTCGGCTCGGCACCGCCGCGAGGAGTACGTCGGGCCATGGCTTCCCGAGCCCATCCTCACCGATCCGGTGCTCACCGCCCCGGACCCGGCCGACCGGGTGACGCTGGACGAGTCGATGAACCTCGCCATGCTGGTCGTCCTGGAGTCGCTCAGCCCGGCGGAGCGGACGGCGTTCGTGCTGCACGACGTCTTCGGCCTGTCGTTCGCCGAGGTGGGCGAGGCGGTCGGAAGGACCGCGGGCGCCTGTCGCCAGCTCGCCACCCGCGCGCGGCGGCACATCGCGTCGCGGGCTCCCCGGTTCGACGTCGACCCTTCGGCGCACCGCCGGACGGTCAGCGCGTTCGCCGGGGCCTGCCTGGGAGGCGATATGAACGCCCTCCTCGCGCTGCTCGATCCTGACGTCGTCCTCCGTAGCGACGGAGGCGGCGTGGTGAGCGCGGCGAGGCGGCCGATCGTGGGAGCCGACAAGGTGGCCAGGTTCTGCCTGGGAGTGAACCGCTTCGGCACTCTCACGATGACCGACGCCCTTGTGAACGGCTGGCCCGGGCTCGTGCGCTTCCGGGACGGCCGGCTCGCCGGGGTGATGGCGCTAACGGTCGCCGACGGCCGGATCACCGCCATCGACTCGGTCATGAACCCGGAAAAGCTCGCCCGCGTGAGCCGTACCGGGAATCTGTGATGTGTGAAAGGGGAAACAAATGCAGAGAATCGACGTGGCGAAGCTCGCCCCGAAGGCCTACCACTCGCTGATCGGCCTGGAGCGGTTCCTCCACGAGAGCGGGCTTCCGGACAGCACGCTTGAGCTCGTCAAGCTGCGGGCCAGCCAGATCAACGGCTGCGGCTACTGCGTGGACATGCACAGCCACGACGCCAAGAAGGCCGGGGAGAGCGACGAGCGGCTGTTCGCGGTGGTGGCCTGGCGGGACGCGCCGTTCTACACCGACGCCGAGCGTGCCGCGCTGGCGCTGACCGAGGCGGCGACGCGGCTGAGCGACCGGCCCGACCCGGTCCCGGACGAGATCTGGGCCGAGGCGGCCAGGCACTACGACGAGGAGACGCTGGCGGCGCTCGTGATGGCGATCGCGGCGATCAACGCCTGGAACAGGATCGGCGTCACCGCCAGGCGCATCCCCGGGTCCCACCGCTGACAAGCCAAACTCCAGTGAGCGGGGCCGTACGGCGAATCCCATGCGGCCCCGCAACCAAGGACACGTCTCCACAGCCGGGACACGCCTCCGAAACCGGGACACACCTTGCAACCACGACACACCCTGCAACCGGAAAACAAGGAGACGGCAAGCGGCGCGGCACATAGTGTGCTCAAATCACCGGAAGGAGATACGGACCATGAGACGCATACGGATCTCGCGGCCCCGTAACACCCGCCGCACCCCGCGCTGCCTCGACCTCGACCTGCGCTCCCCCTCGGGCCGCCACCTCCCGTACTAGGTTTTACGCTGGCTTTACCTCTTGATCTGTATTTATCTGAGCTATCAAGCTCGGATAACGGAAGTATCACGGTCGGGGGGACGATCATGCTCAAGGTGGTGCCGACGCTGGCTAAGGTCAGGGACATCAGGCCGGCCCTGCGCCGGAGGCCGAGGCGCGACAGCAAAATCGTCGACCTGCGCGCCTACACGGGCGGCAACGTCATCAGCTTCCCGCGCGCCTCGGGGCCGACCTCGGCGGCCTGACGCCGCAACGCCCATCGTGCCCGTTGGAGGGCCCGTCCGGCTCACTGAGCCGTACTGGTTAAATGTGACGTTGTGAGTGATCTGTCGGCAACTGACCGAACCCGGCACAAGCGGCTACGAGAGCAGGGCCGTACGGACCGTGAGGCGCTGTTCGCCGTGCTGCGGGCCGGGTTCGTCTGCCACCTCGGCGTGATCGTGAACGGCGATCCGATGGTCGTGCCGACCGTCTACGGCTTCGACTCGTCCTCCATCTACGTACATGGATCGGTCGCGAGCCGCAGCCTCACCCAGGGGGCCACGGCATGCGTGACGGTCACTCACGTCGATGGTCTCGTGCTGGCCCGATCGGTCTTCTCGCACGGCGTGAACTACCGCAGTGCCATGATCTACGGTGTTCCCCGAGCTCTGGAGGGCGAGGAGAAGCTGACGGCGCTCAAGTGCCTCACCGAGCACATGACCCCAGGCCAGTGGGACTACGCGCGGCAGCCCACCCGCAAGGAGCTCGCCGCCACCACCATCCTGGCGCTGTCCCTGGAGGAGGCGTCGGTCAAGGTACGGCAGGGCGGCCCGGATGACGCCGACGACCCCCACGACGTGTGGGCGGGGGTGCTGCCGCTCGCCGCCTCGTGGCAGCCCCCGGTGACCGATCCGCTCGCGACACGTCCGGTTCCCGATCACGTACGGCACCGCGCCGGCCAACCGGCTCACCCGGCCGAGCCATATCTGGACTAAAGGCGCTGGCGCTTCCGGCGTTTGCCCCGTGCTTGATCCGCTGTCGCCAACGCCCTGCACCGCGCACGCGTGTGATGCATGCTGCCCCCGGCTCGACAGAAACCCCGGCCTACGGCCTGGCACCGCCGATTATAGGTGCCTATTAGAAGATCTCCGTGCACGTCTTTCTCTGGCCCCATACTACCGATTTGGTACGGCAGGCTTAATTCTCGATAGCCTCGAATGTGGCGGCGATTGGCGGCGTTATCGCGAGGCGTTTTTGTCGGTGGTGGTTGGTAGTTTTACCGTGTGATTGTCGAACGGCAGCGAATCCCCGAAGGGCTCGCGCGGATGGCGCCCGGTCCTGGGCTGGCCGCCGTCCTGGACGGGTTGGATGTCGCCCGGTTGAGCGGCTACGACGCGGTGCTGGTGCTGCAAGCCTACGCCCGGCTCGAAGCGCACGTCCAAGCCCGCAAAGCCGCCGTCATGGCC